>JAREAI010000279.1:0-4072 GCA_029240435.1 Nitrososphaeraceae archaeon
CACTGCACGTCAAATGGAATATCCTTATCCCCACCAAAATGACCGACGTAGAGGAGGCGATACTTAAAAGTAGAAGATAGTCATAGTTTATCTAACTGATTGACTAAATTGGTTGATGTATTAAAAACAGTAAACAAGAAACCTTCATAAAACATTTCCATTTGATCAGTTTAATTCGTACATTAGAAAGAATCAAATGAATACTTAAAATGACAACCATAAATATTAATATCATCTTATATTTAAAATATCTTTTAACATCTTCAGAAAAATCACCCTTGTTATAATGTTCCTCTCATTGGTATCAATATTAGTATCTGTCTCAATAATCAATGCATTAGCATTATTGGACAATATCGACATAGCTGGAGGAGAAGGCTAAGAATTGTTCGAAGTACTTATTACAGTTGCAGGTGTTGAAGGAAATTGTGGAGACAAAGTGAAAATAACAGTAGCATACAAAACACAAATATTTTATCTCCGAAGGAGATGAAAGACCCTCCAAAGAACAAAGAGCAGATCCATAGCATCTGAAGGGCGCTATTTTGAATTTTCAGAAGAACAAATTGCAGTATGAGAATCCTTTGATGTTTGTGTTGAAGTCTCAGGCGGCTTCTCAGATTGAAAGGCTCTGAAAAATTCCCCTACAAAACAGCCAGAGGAAGTAACCTTTAGTTTTGACTAAATTCTCTTTCTCTACGTTTGCTTTTGGATTATTTATGAATCTTTGTCAGGGCAAGGAGCAGTTAAAGAACCTTTAGTGCTATCAGCTAAGTATGCATACAGTTAATGGACTGGGAGGGATTCGAACCCTCAGTTCGTATTCTTTTCTTAGGATTCATGCTTCTTAGAAGATAAATGTACATAACAAATAAGGTTTTCTTATTAAAATAAGAGTCAAGATTATCATATGAGTTGGAGTGTAAGACAGATTTGTCTTTATTTTGCAACTCAGATTATTGTAGGATGAAATTGATTGAACGTTGCATTTTTCGTTTAAAGGTACACAGATAAAATATTGGATGTTTATGGATGGTATGAAAGTCTTAAGAAGACGATAAGAACTACTGATAAAACTTTGTATGTGTATGATGAGTTATAAGACTCATAGGGAAGGACGAAGAATAATAAACCAAAAGTCTTTCACTTTCTATTTACAACAGTCGGTTTTGGAACAATCTTAGTCATAAGCTTGACAACCACCAAGTCGATAGCATATAGCTTATAGGAAGAAAAGAAGATATCTTCAATGATACTACACCTTTAATATAACACAAGAAAAGAGAATTCAGTAAAGTATTTCTTTCTAGTAAATATATAAACAAACAAAATTAAACAAATCGTCTAATAATTTAATCGAAAGGTTTATTCCTTTGTAATGCGTTAATATCATTAACCGATTAGCCGAAAAAGCAGACTGATACATTATTTTGGCCACGACTGCAAGTAAAGGCTTGCTATCGCTTCAGAAATAGTGTATGGTGCTCTACGCAGTAGGTTAACCATCTCTTCAAAGGTGGGGAGTATGAGCTTAGAGCAGCATGGGAAAACCACAGGGCTATCTCTTAGCCTATCAAAGTAGTCTTGCAGGGAAAGCCACATGTCTTCGAAAGTTAATCGGATAAGTTATCTCTTTTGATTATATTTAGTCAATATAATTATATAGTAATGTTCTGGCAAAGCTGATGAGCAGTTTAACGATTGGACTCCCTATGGTCTTATTTGGTTTTTCTGGTGGAATTATCAGTCTGATTCCATCCCATAACTCATCAGGGATTTTTCTGATAGTCTGAAGATGTTTTACTGTCTTGTAAGCCGCATGTGTAAACAGCGGATTTTCAAGCAAAATGTTTATCTATTTTGGGATAGGCTCTAAGTTGGGATATATCTTTCCATCATCTTAATTTTACAGTTGTCCTTTGATGCTGCTTCTTTTTTGTGTATATAACACTCTGCGATTATATTTTACTTAGTTTAAACTTAATATACCATTTACTCTTTTTACTAGGTCTTCTTTTTCAATTTGTTTTGAAACAAAGTGTCTTTCACCTAATTTAGGAAACACTTTTTTTATAAAGGCTTCATATTGCTGGTATTCACTGACAGCTGTCAAAAACATTACCTTTACTTTACTAACTATCCTTTTTATTTCTACATATAATTCAAAGCCATTCATTTTTGGCATTTTAATATCTAAAATTAGCATGCCATAGAAATCAGCTTAATTCTTCAATGCCAAAAAAGGATCAGTAAATTTATCTACTTTAAATCCATTCTCTTCTAAAATCTTCTCTAATGCTAAACAAGTATCAGATTCATCATCTACTATAAATATTCTGTTATTATTAGATACCATTATTATTCACTGATTATTTGGTCATTGTTTGCCACCCAGATTATTGTGGGAAGGAATTGATTGAACATTGCATTTTTCGTTTAAATATCTCAGAGGAGACAACATTATAGATCTATGGAGGAATGGGATCCAGCCAATAATGATTTTGTATTTAGATGTAATAGCTGCTGGAGAACAAACAAAAGCATGTCAAAATTATCCGTACCTCACATGAAAAATATTATTGTAAACAGTGTTTAAGTATCTATGATCTATGCCATAGCTAAAGCCAAGAATCAGCCTAGTATTATAAAATTTACGGGCCGGTAGGATTACTTCTCCGAATATAGAAATGCTCAGTTATTTTTGTTATTTTTAGCTTTTTTCTTCCCTCTTTATTTGTATATATATTACCGGAGAAAGCATGTACTGAAAGACAACAAAATGTCAAAGTCCTATTCCTCATCCTCTTCATCATCTTCTATTAAATATCCTCCAGGACCTCACTCAATCCTGCCTCACAAGTTATTACGTAAATTTGTACATAATCCCATTAAAACCCTGATGGATATTGAATATACTTATGGCGATATTGCTCATTTTAAGTTTGGAAGACAGCATGTATATCTAATTAATAATCCACACTATATAGAGGACATATTAATTCGAAATTATAAGAGTTTTATAAAAAGTAGGGGTCTACAAGTTTCTAAGCGCCTATTAGGAGAAGGTCTAGTGACTAGTGAAGGAGAATACCATGATCGCCAAAGAAAAATAATACAACCTGCATTTCATCCTAATTACATAAAGGGATATGGAGACATAATGACAACTTATGCTGTAAATATGTGTCAGCGATGGGAAGATGGAATTACGTTAGATATACATAAGGAGATGATAAATGTAACATCAGCAATCATTAGTAAGGCTGTCTTAGGTTCAGATATTAAATCAGAAGAAGACTACCAAGTTGGAGATGCACTATTGACTTGCGCCGAATACTTTAATCGTCTCCTAATGCCATTTGGTGAGCTGATTGAAAAAATACCAGTATTGCCTATTAATAAGGGCTTTCAAGCTGCAAAAAACAAATTAGATTCTATAGTATATAGGATGATTAAAGAACATAGAGATAATGAAAGCAAAGGTGTATCCGCCTCTCATGGAGGAGACTTGCTATATACTCTACTACAAGCCCAAGATGCAGAAGCTGCAATTGGACGAATGACTGATTCGCAATTAAGAGATGAAGTAATGACAATTTTTCTTGCTGGTCATGAAACAACAGCCAATGCACTTACCTGGACATTTTATCTGTTATCACAAAATCCAATCATAGAGGCCAAGCTGTATGAGGAACTATGTTCTGTACTTGGTAATGATAAAGATAGAAGAAGAAGAATTCCAACGATTGACGATGTACCAAAATTAGAATACACTGAAAAGGTCTTTAGAGAATCAATGCGGCTTTATCCACCAGCATGGACTATAGGTCGCCAAGCTATAAATGATTATAAGGTTGACAAGTACGTTATACCTGCTGGCTCAATCATTTTAATGAGTCAATATGTAATGCATCATAATCCGCGTTACTTTTCTGACCCTGACCTTTTTTATCCAGATCGTTGGACCAAAGAAGCAAAGTCTCAGCTTCCTAGATTCAGTTATTTTCCGTTTGGTGGAGGCATAAGGGGGTGTGTAGGTGAGCCATTTGCATGGATGGAAGGAGTACTACTA
>JAREAI010000045.1:0-12906 GCA_029240435.1 Nitrososphaeraceae archaeon
TCTAGTATTTGACTGCAAAGGCGACGTAAATCTTCTTCAGTCTTCATATATCTTTCTTGTCTAGTTGATCTTATTTAGATTCACCGCAATTGTATGTTCATAGCGTACTAATATCCTTTACAAAAATAACCATGATGAGCATACCTATACAACCGTCAGTTGATATTTGATGTTTTCAATACTTTCTTACTGCTAATGATCGTATAATTGCTCTGCAATAAGCATACTCCTTTGATATGGTATAATATGTATTCCAATTATTGTCTTATCTTTTGTTCAATTACAATCCACACAATCAACAAATTCATCTTCTACTAGTTTAATCAGAGTTTCATCATCTACTATAATTTAACAAATTCTTTTATAGTTGACAGAATAATTATGGATAGACCGACATAACAGTACATTGTAATAGGTAAGAACATGTATTTCATGGTCTTATCACTAGCTCTCTCTTCTCTGTATTTAATTTATTCTTAATCTTGTCTTTCTTATATTATCTTGTGTATTTTAACATCGAAAATCTTATTTCTTCTAATGATTTTCCTCTAGTCTTGGATCCATATATTGTTATGATAACAGTTGCGATCAAAGAAAATGACGCTATTACTAGCATTAAGTTTAAGAACCCTGATGGTTGGAACAAAACAAATAAAATAGGTCCTAGTGCGGCAAGTCCGCGACTAATTCCTTCAACTATTCCAGAACTAAACGAACGTACTTTAGTAGGAAAACTCTCAGAAGTGTAAGCAAGTAAACTCGAGATAAGCCACGCATTCGATGCAAATGCTATGAACCCGGCAACAACTAATCCATTATAATTATCGATTAAAAATCCACGTAAAATAAATGCGATGCTCATTATACTACTGGCTATTGCAATTTGATGTTTTCTCTCTATTTTATCGGCCAGTGGAAGCGATAGGAGACCTCCTGCGATAAAACCAAAACTGCTTAAAGTATTAATTGATATTGATTCATTCAATGAATAACCCTGATTAACGTACTCTACGACAAGTAACAAAGATGCATATACCGGTATTAATACAAGAAACCATATAGCTACAAAGAATAGGACCTTTAACATTACTAGCTTATTCTTAAAGGTTCTCAAACTGAACTTTCTCGATGAATAAAGAGTTTTGTTATTTGCTTCTAACGGAGCGATGCCTAAAGTCATTAGAACAGAATTTAACTGATGGGTTTTTCCCTTTGCCAAAAGCCAGCGGAATGATTCTGGCATTTGAATTCTAAAGGGCAATGAAATAAGCGCAACAGTACCAGCTATAGCCAATACTATCCGCCAGCTGTCTATTCCAATAACTTGACCTTGTTGAATTAATAGAAAGGAAATAGGCCCCGAAGATGTCAGGCCTGCCCAACCAATCAATATTATAATGGAAGTGTATTTGCCACGTTTTGATTTCGGAGACATCTCTCCTATATATGAGGACACAATAGCTATCTCAGCACCAATTCCGATTCCCGTTAACAATCTGAATAGTGCCATTTGTGTCATGTCTTGAGATGACGCTGCTAAAATGGAGCCAAGTCCTAAAAGCAGAATTGAAAGTATGAATGCGGGCTTTCTTCCATGTGTATCAGCAAATACAGTAATGCAAATCGCTCCAATTACGTAACCAAATATAGTCATTGAAGCACCATAGGCTATTTCTGCATCTCCAATATTCCAAATTGTTTTTAAAATAGGTGAAATATATGAATAATTTGTTATATCATAATATGTGAAGAAACTCGCTAGACTTATGGCAATTATTACACTCGTTTTAAGTGGAATTTTTTGTAAAGCATCTATTCTTGATCCCAATTCGTCTATGAGATTATCATCATTATTGAACTTCGTCATTCTGAAGTTAATTATAGTACAGACAATGAACTAGTACTTAATTTTGATCGCTTAACAGTATTAATAGCTTATAATAATAATAAAATATCTACTATATAAGATAATTATCTTGGCGAGTTTTTTATCCAATTAGTACTGTTACTACTAAAATATAATAATCATATCACTGGAAACTATTTCGTATTTCTACTCGTAAAAATATATGGATGCCCAGATAGTTGTGTTATCTAAAGTTATGTATAGACCAATGTTTTGGATAAACAGTTCACTCTACGGAATATCTCCCGACAAAACACGTCATTCTTTCTGGTTTTCCTTTGTTTGAATAAGGTATTATATTATTATAAAGTAGATTATATTATCTTACTATTTTAAAATATTATTATAGATCATTAATTTATGATTTTGAATCAACTATTTTCTAGTTGTTGTTGTTGTTTTCTGTTATTGGTAACATTCTTGGACATCCCACCCTGTAAATTCTGTTTGTTTTTTAATACTTCACAAAAAAAGAGTGCCTGAACCATTCCGAACTGGTACCGAACGTTCATGAACTTTTGTTATTATGTGGCTACGCTAAATACTATTAGAATTTATAATTTTGTTTTTTTATGAGCTTTTTCTCATTTTTGCTTGCGGATGTTTAACTGCAAATCCATAACCATAGGCTCTGATAACTGATCTGTTTCATAGTATACTCTAAAGCGGGTTATCCTAATAATTCATGGACATAGTGAGGACGTCGATAGGAGGACAACAAACCATAATTGCTTATCGCCTTGTACACCTATATTTCAGTTCTAGAAGTAGTAGACTGGCATCAAGTCACAGAACCAATGATTAATAGGAGACACACATATAGATCTAGAGGAAATGGGTTCAGAAATATTTTGAATGTGCACAGACAGATTCAATGCAAATAGACATTGATTAAGGAAATATTTCTTGATGCGACTCTTAAAAATATGGACAGTGATGCTATTTGTTGTCGATAGCATACGAACCTGATATCAAGTTATGCATAATACCATAAATTTAATCTACAATTTAAAGAGAATCTAATTACACTTTGTTATAGAGAATTTCTTTTATATGCTTATTATCTAATAAACTGTCAATAAGTTTTATTCTTTCTTCTTCAGGGAGATCATTAGATATTTCAAGTGAATCAATTGCCTTAAGTCTCCAGTAATTATTGACTGCTTTTTCAATTATTGTTTGAGCATCATAGATCACTTTACCAAATGCGGTCAAAGAATGCTTTCCTTTCTTTCTCCTTACTAATCCAGCTTTTGTCATCCTAGATAATCTTGAATAGTACTGTTTACGAGTAAGATTTGTTTTAGTTCTAAGACCATCACTGTCTTCACTGTTAATCGCAATGATCCTAAACAGTTCTAAAGATTCTTTATCAGAAATAGCGGTGATTACCTTATCCGCTGTCTGCTGAAGAACTGCCATTATCTTTGTTTGTGCGTATTCTGTCATCATTATTATATTTTCATTTCCAAAACTTAGTAATTTTATTCATTTTGTGATTAGTCTTAGAAAAATATTAAGTTAATTATCATCTAATAGATATCAATATAGTTATTTAATGTTAGGAGTTTAGCACAAAGACATGGATTATAATAGTAGAAAATAATATTTTTGGGCTGATAATATTTCTTGGTTTAATGTAAATTACCTCATTGTGCGTTTATCTCTTTTCTATTTTTGCTAAAAGGGTTCTTGCATGAATAGTCTTCGGAAGGTGTCTTTTAATCTTTACATACTACATGTACCCACACACGAAGGATCTTCTGTAGACGGTAGTATAAAAGATGCGACCTTTATACAGTATGTACTCCACCAATATAGCTAATTCGTTTCTCATAAATTAGAGTCGCTTAAATAAAAGATAATATACATATAATTGAATATCTTTACACTTCAAAGATCGGTCCATATAGGTATACATGAATCTGCAACTTATTCTATAATGGTATAAATTCTATGTATATGGCCGCAATACTTATCTTAATCTATCATTACTTTTAAAGCTAGACTCAACTACTACAGTACATTCTCCTGCCATTTCAACTGATACAGTTCATGATCAAGATATTATATTAGAAAAGTTATAGGTCATTTAAGAATATAAATAAGTAAAAGACTAATGTATAGTCTCTAACACATAATAATGCAATAATTTATAATTCATATACTCTTACGTAACTTATCTAAAATAGCTGCCCAAATATGAATTCACACGAGATACTTCTATTTTATTAATATCTCTTGCTCTTACGCGTAATTAAAATTCCGAGATTGTTCTTTATTAAATAATAATATATATATAAAACATTCATGTTTATGTTACCTGCGAAATGTTAGCAATACCAGCCTCAGAGAAGACATCGTTTGAAAGTATTACAAAGTTATTATCTGTTTTATCTAAAAAAAACAATTTAATGTTATTTATGTCTGCTAAAAATGGCCTCTTGGCTGACTCATCGTCACCTCATAATGCAGGACTTTCTAAAAAAATATATTATACAAGCTTAAAACAACTTATTAATTCTGGACTTGTCATAAAAACTGGAGGGAAATATCTTCATACTTCATTGGGGTCCGTCATTTATGAAGCACATATTCTAAAATTGACTGAACAAATGAGAAATACAAAACAGTTACAGATGATCGATACTTTGAAGTATAGTGGTGGTTTTTCTGATACTGACATTGAGAACTTCATGAATAAGTTAACTGGCGTTCGCACATCCACTCCGGATGTTCCAGCGAAAATTGAAATTGTATGGACATATGAGGACCTGGTATCTGCAATAGTTGAACGTACCGAATTCTGCAGGAATGAGATTTTGCTTGCATCCAGATACTTTAATGAAATAATAATTAACAGTATCCTCCGCAAGGCGAAAATAGGACTCGATGTAAAAGTTATCTCTGAAAAATCATTAGTCACACAATTCTTTGAACAAAATAATCCTATGATATTAAATGATAAAAATTCATTAGAACGTTCAAATGTTGTTGGAAATCCTTGGTATCCGGGCAAGATAGATAGACAGGTAGGAAATGTTCCATTTAGCATTATAATCTTCGATCGTAAGGAAGTAGGTATAGAATTCATCGATGCAAATGAACCAAAGATCTTTAAAGGTGCTATTTTCATAAGAGATGAACAAACATCTAAACTAATGATGGAGTATTTCCAAAAAATGTGGACTACTAATCCTGAAGATACAACGATAACAACAAAAACTACAACAACTGAAAGCAGTGTAAGCAGCAGATATATGCAACGAACTTAACTCTAAGATTACAGGAATGCCAAAAGCATCGATATTTGCATCGTAACATTAAGATGTCTCATTTTAGGTCGCATTGATTTTATTGTGGGACTATCATTTAACCTGCTACTCATATGTAAAATCATTATAGTTATTACTATACAATTACTAATTATACCATAGACTCCTAACATATTCATATCTAAGGCGCCATAAGCTAGTCCCATCATAGTCATTATTATGCATGGCACAGAGAACATAACCAGCAAAGTTGCCTTCATTCCAATAACTACTGGAAATGTTCGTCTACCAACTGCCCTGTCGCCTTTTATATCTCCAATATCTCCCAGAGGAGATAAAATGAAGTAAAAGATAAAAAAAGACAACGAAGTATATAATATTGGCACAGAAGTATTTAGGACAGCAGCTCCTCCTAATAGCGATAATAAAGCTGCACCGCCGGCTGTAACGACCGTTTTTAAAGGAAATTTATCTTTTAATTTGAATTGCGGATGTGAATAGACAATACCCAATATAGTGAAGAGACCTGAAATACAGAAGGTATAATAGTTAATGAAAGCCGTCAAGGACAACCCTATCCCAAACATAATACACACGATGGTAAGAAGCTGCGGCTTGGTTGTTTTTCCTGTGACTGATGGTCTGTTTGTTTTATTTATTTTGTCTACTTCAAAATCAGTCAAATCATTATAAACATAAGTTGCAAGCCCGAGAAAATAGCTTCCTAAAACCGTCCGTATGACTAGATATGGATCAATGTTTCCTTGCTCTCCCAGAATTACTGTAATTAACGTAGCCACGGGAAAGCAGTAGATCGGAGCCGTGCGCGTTTTTATATAATTTGCAAAAATGCGGAAAAACTTGATGTGCTTATAAAACCACTCTTTTTGATGTTCTGTGCCAACGCGAATATGTTCCATTCTCCTATTAGCTGCACTTATCATGATTTGTTACCTCCTTTTGGGATATTTACAAAATATTCCACACTCATCACCTTATTAGTCATAGAAAACTATACAACTAGTGATTTTTGAAACTTTGGTTTAGTATATTGGATAATATTTTCAAGAGATAACCTTATCTTGATAATACATATCTAAAGTCATTATAAATTGTGCTTTATATATACATTATATAGAGACACAAGATTCTCTAAAGCAGGATATTTGTGATGTAGGCTCATTTTGGATAATATAAGAGATTTCGACTAGAAAATTATAAAACTAGTCAAATATTGTTGTGCAAGTGTTGTGTGTATTATTACTTGTCATGTGTGTGTGTGTGTGTGTGAGTTATGATATCGCTGATTTTCTTGACTAGCACAGAAACTCGCTTAGAAAAGCGTAAGGTTTAAGATCTTCTAAATTGCTGGTAGATAGTATTAATATTTTGTATATTATTAGGCATAGCGAATCGATTAAATGCAAGACTGGTTAGAGGTCCTATAAGGTATTATAATCTGTGAGTGCAAGAGACTATATCGAAGTATCCAAGCCAAGAATAGTGATAGTTCTAGTAATCACGGCTATAACATCTATGCTTGCAGCTACTAGATTTGATAATACACCGACGGTCGCATGGGATGTTAGTTTGTGGAAACTGGGATCTCTTACTTTAGCAGGTGCTCTAGCATCTATGGGATCAAGTGCTCTGAACCACTATTATGATAGAGATATAGACAAAATGATGGATAGAACAGCACAAAGACCAATTCCCTCAGGCAAATTATCTGCAAAGAATGTATTACTCTATGGACTAGCATTGAGCATTATTTCAGTTCTCATTGCATGGTTTACTTTAAATCCGGTTGCCACCGGCATGATTGCTCTTGGTATATTTTTCTATGTCATAATCTACACCGCATGGCTAAAGCGCAATAATGCGTCTAACATTGTTATTGGTGGCTTTGCAGGTAGTGCTGCATCAATGGCTGGATGGGCAAGCACAACAGGGTCAATAGATCTACTTGGATTTTTAGTTGGCTGGCTTGTTTTTATGTGGACGCCTCCACATTTTTGGTGTTTAGCAATTAAAATAAAAGAAGATTATGCGAGTGTTCGGGTACCGATGCTACCAGTATTAATTGGCAACGAGAAAACTGCGAACTATATTTTTATAAATACTGCAATTCTATTGCCATATTCTATAGCGCTTTACTTCTTTGGAATGGGACTCTTATACACAGCCATTGCAGCCATTTCAGGGTCAATTATGTTATTTTATCACTATAAATTAACAAAAAACCCAACGCCAAAGTTCGCTTGGAAGGCTTATAAAGTTACGGCACCATATTTAGTTGTAATATTTGTTGCAGTATCTTTAGATGCGCTTTTTTATTATAGAATTTGAGTATTAAATCTGTTATTATTGTTTTTATTGTTTTTACGATTTCATCTGAAGATATTATTGTCAACTGTTATTGTTAACTGGTAGTAGCGGAATTTGCTACGGCTTCAATCCTTCGTTTATCTTTGGTGATCCAAGATACGCGTATCAATCCATATATTTCCAGGTCTAATAGTGTCTTATTCAAATTTGGTTCATTTAATGAAACGCCCTCTTTAATTAACGCATTTGTTAGATCAGAATCAGTCATGTTTCCTGCCTGTTTTATTTTCTCATAAATTAAGTTACGTAAAGGATATTTCATACGTTTTCAATGACTATGAAGCATTATGGTCATTTTAAGACTATCGATTATAATGGAAATTAAATCACCTAGCAGAAGATGGATTATTACAATAACAGCCTATACTTTTATATGACATAGCAATTGTCTCCTATAAGCATCATCGCTTTTACACAATATCAAATTCAAAACATTATTATCGCCTGATCGAAGTATCCATCATTTAAAATAATCTCAAATGTTGTTTGGCATTACAATGCACCTGTTGCTTGAATGATTACTCGAACGAAATATCGTTTATTTTTGAACTTGTCTATCTTGAAACTTCTTTCCTTATTGTTTTACCACCCCCCCGTCAGGCTTGTCTTTATGTTTCAATCTCTCTCACCCACCATGTTAGAATTCTTCTTTAGAATTCCCTGTAGCAAAAGTGAATTTTGTTATTATTACTAAACTAGAAAAGATTAATTATCTCAAATTTCTCCCAACTAATCATATACTTATGACTGATTGGGATTTGTTGACTCCTGGGATAGGACTAACTTCGATAGGAATTGTCGGAGTTGGAATTGCCCTCTCTGGAATTGCCAAGACATTTCTAGATGGGATGCATGCCGTTTCATTACTAACGATGTTTATTGGCATGATCTTCCTTGCGTCAGGTTTATTTAAAGATGGTTTTCCAACCTCAGATAGAGCAAAGTCAGCTACCTTCATTACACTTGGTCTTTTAGTAACTTTTGGATTTACAGCAGCGGTAACTACCGGTACACAGACTCCAAGTATCTTCGCATATATAGGCTTGATGTTACTAATTGCTATTCCTGCCACAGTTCTTACTGTAGCATCTTACAGGAGGACTCCGTATATTAAAGCACTCGCGGTGATCTTCATAGGAGCTGCAATAGTAGGAGGTTCTACATTCTTTGCATTTGGATTAGTTACACCAAAAGCTCCATCTGTGGTAGAGGAGGGAGGCGTAGGAGGAGGAGGAGAAACAGCCAGCGATGATAATAATACCCAACAACAACAGGGACAGCAGCAACAGCAGCAACAGCAGCAAACTACACAGCCCGTAGAATTAACAAAGGTATCAATATTGCCTGGCGCCTCTGCTGAAGGAAATCCAGATTATGATCCAGAAAATCTAAACGTGCCAATGGGAGTAGGAATACAGTGGATAAACAATGATAACGCTCCACATACTGTCGCTAGTTTAAAAGATGATGGAAAATCATTTGAATCTCCTATCATATTACCTAATGGAAATTATACACTTGATACCTCCACGTTAGATGAATCAGAATATGAATATTTTTGCACTCTGCATCCTTATATGATAGCCAAATTTATTATGGGCACAGATGCCGCTCCTACTGCTTCGGGCCCAAATAGTCAGAATAATTCTGGAACCGGAAATATTTCTTCAGCTTCTGGATCGAAACAACAGGCTGCTAATGAAACTAATGACAATACTACAGAGAATATTTCAAATGGAAATAATAGTACTGAGGATATTATTAATAGTGCTAAAAATAATTCTACAAATGAACCACAAGTGTCTAGTGCAAATGCAACTTCAGTCACAAATATGAGTGCCGGTACAAGTACTTCATCTATTTCAACAATTTCCATAGTTTCTGGGTCCTCTCTGCCCTCTAATCGAGAATTTTATGTTCCAAAGACAGTAGAGACGACTGTAGGAAGCATGATTAATTGGAAGAATGAAGACTTTGGCCCTCATACAGTTACCTCGGGAGATATGACTACAGGAAAGACTGGAGTCTTTGACTCAAATATTATGCAAAAAGGATCTACATTCTCGTTCTTATTTGATAAGGTTGGTGAATATGATTACTACTGCACTCTACATCCCTTTATGACGGGTAGGGTTATTGTAAAGTAAAAAAGAGGAGAGAGAGAGAGAGAGAGAGTGAGCGCATAGTTATGATAAACTAGTATACAGAAATGGAGAGTCAAATCCAATCTTTTATTCTTACTCAATTTCAACTTGAACGCTTATCTTCATTAGCAAGGGATTCACTACCCAATGAATCTTGTGCGCTTTTACTGGGCAACAATACTAACAAGGAAAACGAAATTCAGGTTATAGAGACACTTTCAATGAAAAATTCCGATGCATCACCTACAACAAGATTTAGAATAGACTCCCAAGAATTAATTAATGGGTATCTAAGAGCAGAGAAGATGGGTTTGAACGTAGTTGGAATATTTCATTCACACCCAGCTCCGCCAATCCCATCGTCGACAGATAAAATTTTTATGGAAATTAATCCTGTAGTATGGTTAATCTATTCTACACTTACTAATGAGTCAAGAGCATATATTTTTGAACAAGAAAAGATACGAGAAGTTCGATTAAGCGTGATTAAGGAGTAAGGCGTTCTGTATCACGAGGGTACAGAACTACGTCTCTGACATTTTGTGAATTAGTCATTACCATAATAAGTCTATCAAAACCAAGTCCCCAACCAGAATGTGGAGGCATTCCCCAATCAAATGCTTTAAGATGTTCCACGAAGTTTTCAGGGTTCAATCCTTGCTCTGTTAATCTTGCTCTCAATTTAGAAGGATCATGCTGTCGTCTTCCTCCTGAAACAAGCTCTAAATATCCGTATTGCAAGTCAAAGGACTTTGAAAGTCTCATATCATTTTCTTTTTCATGAATATAAAAAGGCTTTAATTTCAGAGGCCAATCTGTGATAAAATAAAAACCTTGATGTTTTTCTCCAAGCTTTCGGAGAGAAGCATCTGACAAGTCGTTGCCAAACTCTATTTTTTCATCTTCCTCAGCAAGTTCTTCTAGGCATTGTTCATACGTCAATCTATCTATATTATGCTCAGGAGGAAGAGATCTCATACTACTCCCACCAAGTGCTTTTATCTCTGCTCTGCAATTCTTTGCGAGTCCTGAAAAAAGATTGCGCAGGACTTCTTCAACAATGTCCATAACGTCTTCATAGTCCATAAATGCAGCTTCAATATCTACACTTGTAAATTCAGAGAGATGTCTCACCGTATGTGAATTCTCTGCCCTAAAGTATGGACCAATTTCAAAGACTTTGTCAAGAGCCAAAGATAATTGTTCTTTATATAGCTGAGGGCTCTGAGCTAGGTACGCTTTAGTTTTAAAATATGCAAGACTAAATAAATTTGCGCCTCCTTCACTTGCACTTCCTATAATTTTTGGAGTAGTGACTTCAATGAAGCCTTTTGATCGCAAAGTTTCTCTGATATTATAGAGTGCTTCTGACCTTAGGCGAAAAATGGCAGATATTTTGGGATTCCTTAGGTCTAGTGCCCTGCAATCTAAGCGCTTGTCAAGAGCAGATTCAACTCTACCTGTCGGATCTATTGGCAAAGGCTGAACTGCTTTGGTAAGAACCTTAAAGTCCTCTACCTTTAACTCCACTTGAAAGTCTTTTGCTTTGGTTTTTTGTACCAGACCTGATATAATCACAGCGCTCTGCCTTGGTGTATTTCTTGCTAGATGCAAATTCTCTCCTGTAACTATTGCTTGGGCTGCACCAGAACCATCTCTGATAATTAAAAATGCAAGTTTGCCAATATCGCGAATGTCTTCTATCCAGCCCGCTATCTTTACTTTATGGTCAACCAAACTCTGATTCAGGTCGTTTGTAAAATGAGATCTATGAATGTCTGCTGTTGTCATAAGTATGCCCTCTTTATTTTCTGTTTCTAGTTGGCTCCAAATCTACAAGTAGCTCTAAATTCCTTACTCTTTTAGTTATTTTCTGTATTCTTTCTATATTGATATGTGATTCTTGTGTATCTTGTAAAGCGACTATTACCTTGGTTAACTTGATTCCATCAGGAAGCCAAATAAGGTTGATGCTTAGCATTCGAGCCGGAAAAAAAAGGTTCTCTAAAAACCTCTTGTCCGTAGCTTCTGCTTCGACAAACCAAATTTTGCTCTCATACTCTGCTTGAATTTTTCTCGCAAGTTCTGTATTTGAGCGTAAAGCGCTTATATCAGACCTTTGTAACACTAAAACCGTATCTCCATTCACTTGATAAGCATTAACCATTGTGAACTTGTTGATTTCCTGGTCGCGTTCTGATATTTTTGTCAGCTTCACAGCGGATTCAACATCTACTTGAGTCAACTGCCCTGACCGCAGTTTATCCTCGCATTTTGAGCAGAGTGTTCCAGTTTTTGCGTCAAAAGAACAAATTGGAGTTTTCAATGATTACCACTTACTATATTCTTGGGATATACATTCAATTGCGATGTCCCCCCTTATGAATATTCATTGCAATTGAAAAGATTTTATATTTTATCATCGACGAAATATAATCTCTAACCAATAATTTTCCTTTCTTTCGCAATTCCTATACGATAGATATATGTAGATCTATACAAATGTGGTCTTTATTTTCATAAGATCGTCTGTATTAGGATCTTTGCAAATATGTGATGAAGGTTAATTAGTTTTTTTGTGCGTGTAATATAATTTCTTATGATGTTAAATCTAACTACTATACCTTTACCTGATCTCAGAATCGATGGATGGGTGGATGGGTAGAAATACAGAGATCTTTATCGACTTATTTACAGATAAAAATATTTTTTATGATTGATTTATTAGACTTTAATGTTAAATAATGACGGTAGCTGACTTTCTCTGAAAATCGCGAAACTATCTGTATCAGAACTCAAAGCGTACTATTTTACGATTAATGGTATTATAAAGGCAGTAGATGGGATTAATCTTGAAATTTACGATGGCGAATCGTTAGGGATCGCCGGTGAGTCAGCTTGTGGAAAAAGCAGCCTTGGCAGCGCTTTTTTACGAATATTGCAACCTCCCGGGAAGATAGTATATGGCAGTATCAAATTGAATGGTACTGATATTGTAAATCTATCTGATTCTGATTTTGACAAAACAATTCGTTGGAAAAAGATTTCTATGGTTTTCCAAGGTGCTATGAATACACTTGATCCTGTTTACACGATAGGAGATCAAATGAGAGAGATAATGGAGCAACATCGCTTCAAAGGAAACTTTAAGAAAATAATATTAGAGTCTCTAAAACAAGTTGGATTGGATAAA
>JAREAI010000280.1:0-4037 GCA_029240435.1 Nitrososphaeraceae archaeon
CAGCTATCAGATGCAGAATACTTGATTAAAGTTGCAAAGGCCGAAAGAACGTTAATGGAATTGAGAAGGGGATTTATGCTAACAGTAAAGGAATCTGCAAGACTTATTGCAAATTTGGCATATTCCGGCCTAAAGAATTACCAACCCTATTTTGTAGAATTATTAGTTGCAGGTGTTGATCAAGAAGGTGGACATGTGTATGTAGCAGACATGAGTGGTGCTATCACTAACGAAGATTTTGCATCTTCAGGTTCTGGCTCTCCAATAGCGTATGGGGTTCTTGAAAGCTTATATCATAAAGAAATAACTAATGAAGAAGCTAAAGAAATTGCAACGAAAGCAGTATCAGCAGCAATGGAACGCGATCCAGGCTCAGGAAATGGTATAGATGTATTAGTGATTCCCAATCTGTTAGTAGTGGAGGCGGCTAAATAGTAATGTCAGAGAGTGGTATGACAGGACCAACATCTAACTCTGGCTTTGGCGGTAGCAGCCGATACCCATACTACTATGGACCTGGAGGCAGATTGGTATTAGTAGATAGCGCATTAGAAGCAGTAAACAGAGGTTCAACTACGATAGGAATTAAAACACCAAACTTTGCATTACTTTCAAGTCATATCAAGCCGACTAAAGCTTTAGTGGATCCGGCTGAAAAAATATTTACAATTGATAGACATGTTGGAGCCACAGGCTCAGGATACATAGGTGATATCTTGCAATTAATTGATGAACTACGGTTAGAAGCACAAAAGCATAAACTTACATTTGAAAGTCCAATAGATATAAGCTCACTTGCAAAGCATATTGGCTCATACTTGCACAACTATACCATATATGCAGTCAGACCACAAGCAGCCTCAATAATAATTGCAGGCGAAGATCAGACTGGAGTTCAGTTATACCAAGTGGATCCGGGTGGAACTTTCTTTAAAGGATCAGGATTTGCAATAGGGCAATCATCAGATATCGCATTGGACATAATTCAACGAGGCTATAGTGCAGATATGGGTATTGATCAAGCAATTGAATTAAGCACTAAAGCAATAGAAAGAGCACTTGGAGAAAAACCATTGGTGGAGACTGGAGTAGTTATTACAAATAAGAACGGAGAAGCAGCAAGAGGAGGAGGAGGAAGAGAAGAAAATGGAGGTCAGTTCAAAAAACTGTAGTAAACCAATTCATTCTGCATGTATGTATATATATATATGGTATGTACATAAATATACATATATATACATATACCTCTTGCACAACATTACATATTTTATTTTATAGTCAGTAAACCGAAATTATATTTTATATACCTTAAATGTTAACGTAAATTAGATTTTGTTATCTGATCTGTGATCTTATCTATATTAGAAATGGCCTACCATAACAGAAGACAGTCTTTCGAATTTTGAAGATGCTTAGAAAAGGAATCACTCATAATCAAGTTTGTATCGACGACTATTACAAATCAATTTTAGTATCAGATTGCAAATTTTTACACTCTATCACATCTACTCAGAACCAAAGCATCTACAACTAATATTAAACATTAGGATAGAATAGTTTTATTTTGGTATAATCGGCTAGATCCCTCTTTGCCTGTTGCTTTAGTTTCAACGGGTAGAACTTCTTCTTTGTCACTTGAGAGTATAGCCGCGCATGCTTCTGTGACTGTGTAGTTGCAAATGTTTTATGCATATTTGTTATTATTGTCTTGCTCCCAGGGACAAAACCGAAGCAATTTCTAGAATTACGGAGTTTGGGTTAAAAAGATCCTTCTCCTCTATTGTGCCATAAATTTTGTTATTCGTATTAGATAACGACACAAAAAATATCATAATAAAGTTTTGACTGCGGAATCAGACTCTGATGGCAATGAAGCAGGAGAGACAGAAAGTCAGATGGTCCCAGGGAAATTACTTTCTTTCTATTCTTCTATCTTAGTAGCTACCTATCTATACTTTCCTTTATTTTGGAAATATGTGGAATCCTGGGAACCAGTACAGCAAATGCTATTCCAACCAAGGCCATGAAATAGAAGTTAAAGCCTATTGCCATTCCTATTGAAGCTGCAAACCACACAGCTGCTGCAGTTGTCAGATTGGTTACCTTTTCAGTCGATTCACTTTTTAAGATCATACCAGCTCCAAGGAAACCTATTCCTGATACAACCTGAGCAGCAATTCTTGATGTAGAGTTTGGATCAACCTGCGCCGAGATATATGTAAACATCATAGTACCTCCAATGACAAGACAGTGAGTACTGATTCCAGCAGGTTTACCTCTGGATTCTCTTTCAGCACCAATCAAAAACCCAGCAAGCAACGACAGGCCTACATCTATTAAGAAATCAAGCTGATATCCATATCCTCCTAATACATCATGTAACATGCCTACTTCTTTTCCCTTCTTGTGGATAGATTATTTATATATATTGCAATAGACAAAACAAGAGTGGGGAAATTAGCAAATAGTAGCTTTGTGTATTTTCAATATTAACAAATAATATTAACAACATAATATATCACGCTACCAGTTAAATTGCATAATGACACGGAATAATATGTGTTGTGTGTGTATGTATATCTTTGCTAACGAATTAATATATCTCTAAAAGTGAGATTTGGCAGATGGAATGAATATATTATTTAATTTTAAAGGCCGTGCCGTGTATAATATATTATACTAAAAATATTATAAAAAATTATGCATAACAAGATAGCACATTCTGCTGAACATGCTTTTATAGGATCACTTCAATACTTAACAGGAAAAACACTAAATGTTAGAAAGGTAGAACATCGTAAAACTGATAATAGCGTATTTATTACAATTCCTAATCTTGATTTAGAGTTAATCATCAGAGCAGAATCAGAGGTGAATTCTCTTATTAATATGGGAAAAAAAATAATAACGCATTCTTTTGAATCACTAACTGAAGCAAAGGAATGTTTACCTAGCCTACGGGCAAATGAAGAGCGAATAATAGCATCCAATCCAGTGAGAGTAGTCGAGATTGAAGGTCATGATTTGGCTGCTTGTGCTATGGAACATGTAGAGAATCTCAATGAATGTAGCTTCTTTTTAGTAACTAGAATATCTAAAAATGGCAAAGATTATGAGATTAGTTTTGTAGTAGGAGAGCAGGCAAAAGAGACTGCAATTGCATTATCATTAAAACTATTGAAGATTTGCGAAGATATAGAAGCAAACTTTAACACAGTTGAGAATACAATTAGAAAGTTAAAAACAGACAGAGAAATATATCTTGGAAAGTTAAAAAATCTAACTAAGGAAAAGCTTGACAGCATAGTACCCTACATCACTGACTCTAGTAAAATAACTATTATTCGTGGAATATTTTTTAATTTGCTAGATGAAGAGATTCGTATATTTGCAGGAAGAAAAATCGCTGAATCTAATTCGGTAGTAGTCATTGTTGCTAATATAAATAATCATAATGATGATACAGCAAGTGTTGTATTTGCAAGAAATAAATCCTTAGTGAATATTGATTGTAATAAATTATTTAGAGAAATATCCTCCAAGTATGGACAAGGTGGACAAGGTGGAGGAACGCCTCATTTTGTTACAGGCGTAGTTGACAAAGAAAGAGTAACTGCTATTGTAAATAACGTTATTGCCGAAGTGATGAACCATAGTTTGTAATTATATTAATTACTGCTCTAAGTCACCATCAAAAAAAACGACTACTAGTAATAAGGCAAAAACTTATTCTTAGATAACAATAGAGATAGCGATAAATCTACAAAACACTCATAGTTTCAAGTTCAGTTTCTTACATTGCTTGTGATATTGTAATATAGACCATACAATTTTCGGCCTGATTTAATCTGATTTGGTCTTGGTTATTACCTATTATTGTTATAGTAATGCTCATAATTTTTGGATTACCTTTGAATCGAATAGTTGAAGAGCTTTTTCATCTAACCCAATAAAATGTAAAATGAAATGAGTTACACCTATATCGACGTATTTATTCAGACCTTCAATTATCTTCTCTGGAGTTCCTACTGTCTGCC
>JAREAI010000281.1:0-4015 GCA_029240435.1 Nitrososphaeraceae archaeon
TTAACAGAAACAATATGGTTGAAGCTTTTCTCGGAGTCCATGAAATAGATTTCTTAATAGATATATCTATCTCATTAATTGCTGGTGTTCTCATCGGTGTAGAAAGAGAGTCCCGAGGCAAACCAGCTGGAATAAGTACACATTCCTTTGTTATTGGAGGATCGATGATTTTTACTTATTTATCTGCATTAGTTGATCCCAACTCAACATCAAGAATTGCTGCCCAACTTGTTACTGGAATTGGTTTTCTAGGTGCAGGTGTAATACTTAAAGGTGAAATTGATGGTAAGCTAGGCGAAGCTGATAGTAATAAGGTTATCAATTTGACTACTGCCGCAAGTATATGGTTTTCAGCAGCTATAGGGATGGCAATAGGGTTTAATTATTATTTAGTGGCAATAGTCTCGATCGCCTTTGCAGCGCTTGTGCCACGTATTCCAAGCATAAAGAAAAAAAGCCGATCTTCAGACACATGATGATGATAATAATAAGCTTTGTTCTTCAAAAGAATTTGGACTTCTTTTTACATATATTTTCTTATGCCTGCTAACTAGTTCAGGTATTTTATTTTATATATATTTCCTAGTCACCAGCTTCTAATAAATTGGGGGATTATAAGACTAGTTCTTGATCAGAAAGTATTAAGAATTAAATCATCAGAATATTTTTATCACTTATTACTTTACTCTCTTTATTACCTATAACTTCATCGATTTTTAAATAATTGAATCTGAAATTGCTTTATTGTTCTTCTACAATTTGGGGGTCCTGTTTTAATTTTTTCTACACATATTCATTAATTTTTTCTACACATATTCATTATGATTATAAGTAAGGGATCAGTTTCAGATATATCGCTTTTAACTCAAGATATAATAATCCTTAGCATATCAACTACAGTTGCATTTGTAAGTAAATTGGACTTTCGCATAGCAAGTCATTTGCTAAAGATAATTCCTCTGTATATTATATTGTATATATTGTAGTTTAATGTCATAGTTTCTATAACATACGAAAAATTAAGCATTTGCCATTACAAAAAATAATAATAATAATAGTAGGAGTAGGATCAGACTTTTGAATTTTTATTTCTATTGAATTTCAGTTCTGGTTCCATCAGTATTATATCTATAAACTTTTCCTGCTTCTTCATCTGCTGTCTTTTTATGTGAGCCATCACAGAAGGGCTCTGATTATTACTTAATCCGCACATACAGATCCACTTACTTGCATTTCCTACTTTGACTTCGATCGGTCCTCTATCTTCTTTTCTAACGAGTCTTGCCATGGAAGATAGAATTCATACCCTCTATTATAAATTTGGTATAAAACCAAACTTATTTAGTATTTTAATTACTGATTGACAACTCTAACTATGGAATAGAAGAAGTATTTCTTTATGTGGTGTTCATAAAGAATCATCAAATCCAAAGCACCTATGGTTACCTCGAAATCTTCTGTATTTTAGATGTATTTATACCTCTTTTAATATTGTTGTCAAACAGTAATTTTTAATTGTTAATTATTCCATCTATAACATATATGTTATCAAATGAAGAGATAGAAGAAAATATCGCAGAATTAGATAGCAAATGGGAATTAAAAGATGGAAAAATTGTTAAATCATTTCAATTCTCCAGCTTTATGGATGCTATTGGGTTTGTAAATGATATTGCAAAGATCGCTGAAAGACTTGATCATCATCCAATTATCACAATTAACTGGAAGACTGTCAAACTTTCTTTAAAATCATTTGATGTTGACGCAATAACTAAACGAGATATTGCTCTTGCTAAGGAAATAGAAAAATCAATTAGTAAAAGGTAGCAATTATTGGCTGAAGCAGGTCTCCAATACTATAATTGGATTAGAGACTAACTTTATTCATAAGGTTCATGACGATATGATGATATGTGCTTTTACTAACAGTGACTTTATTACCTATGTAATTATTGCTATTCTAGTTGGCTATGACTATTTTACTATAAGTTCTGCTTGTCTACTTTTTTGTCATTCAATCTCCATTTCAATCTTTGAGCTCGAATTTTCAACTATTCGTGATTAGTAAATATCATGTATATATCTCATTTTTACATTTATGGAATTTGCAGCTCCATATTGTTTACAATACAAGATGTAAGGTTAGTTTTTTATTATTATTATTATTATTATTGTCACTTTACATTGTGATATTATCTTGTATTCAAGTATCAATCCTAACAGGCTCTTCCAAAATATATATACAAATAAGAAATGACTCTTAAAATACTTCTCATATTGTTATGTTTTAATATTCTTAAAAAAGAACAATCTTTTTTTACATAAGTTTTAATCATTATGTTGTTAATATTACTTGATGGCGGCAGCAGGAAAACGTATTATAATCTTAGGATCGGGCTTTGGTGGATTGACTGCAGCTAATTTATTGAGAAAAAATCTTTCACTACAGCATCAAATTGTAGTTATTGATAAAAACAAATTTTTTATGATGGGGCTTGTAAATTTATGGATTCTCAGTGGAATTAGAAGATTAGAAGATTCCCAGATTGCTTTGAACAAACTAGAAAATAAAGAAATTACATTTTTGAACGATGAAGTAACAACAATAGATATCTCTAAAAAATTTATTAAAACCAGATCAAATAATAAATTAGAATATGATTATTTGATAATAGCATTAGGTGCAGAACTTGCAGCAGAAGAAATTGACGGATTTATATTCAATGGAGGCTTTAATCTCTATGATGCTGAGCAAATCCCAAAACTCAGAGAAAAAATAGTTGCATTAAGAAATGGACGTATAGCTATCTGTATAACAAATATTCCTTATAAATGCCCACCTGCCCCCTATGAAGCATCTTTACTTATTAACGATATTTTAGCTAAAAATGGAGTGAGAGATTCTATTGATATCGATTTCTATACACCTGCTCCAATTGCGTTACCTGTAGCCGGAGCAAAATTAAGTCAAGATATCGTTAACTTACTTAATGATAACCATATTAACTTTCATCCGCTGCATAAATTAAAAGCAGTTGTAGACAAAGAAATAATAGAATTTGAAAATGGAAATAAGGCAAATTATGATTTGTTAATAGGAATTCCACCGCATAAAGTTCCTACAGTTATAAAAAGTTCTGGCTTGGTAAAAGAGGGACAAAATTGGATTGATGTTGACAAATTTAGTCTTAAAACAAATTATGAAAATGTTTTTGCAATAGGAGATGTGACAGAAATAAAGGTTGATCAAATTGCCGTTATTCCTAAAGCAGGAATATTTGCAGAAGGTCAAGCAAAGTCCGTTAGTCACCAAATTATTAATGAAATTACAAATCAGCAGTCACATAATGAAAAATTCGATGGTAGAGGTTTTTGTTTTATGGAAATAGGAAGTAAAAAAGCAGGTTTTCTGGCTGCTGATTTCTATAACATAACAGGTCCAATTACAAGGCTTGATCCACCTTCAGAAGAATCATATAGAAAGAAACTTGATTTTGAGACGAGTAGGATAAAGGAGTGGTTATTATAATTGTTCTTTGATGTTGTATTTTCCTGATAACATTCCCATAAAATAGCGATAATAACTGCAAGTACATATATTGGCCTAAAAAACATCTTTATAGAGAGAAAGTGTGTGTGTGTGTGTGTGTGTGTGTGCTCATAGAAGATCACTAAAGATCACTAATTCAGATAATAATAATAATAATAATAATCCAACTTGGATTTTAGAACCTGTTTAGATTCTAAAATTAGTAAAATACTACTATTCCTTATCCTCCTCCTCCTCCTTCCCTATTACTAATGGTTTGAATAGCAACACCATTAGTAATGATAATAATAATCAACAACAACAACAACAAAAAAAATAATATATAGTGTTAATTCTCCTCATTGTATAAACTACTACACATGTTTCTCATGATTCATAATAGTCAATAGCGCAGCACTCTTTGCAGCAAGTTCTGCTGTTTTCTCAGATATATCATCACTTCCTATTATTACAATATCCTTATCT
>JAREAI010000046.1:0-12416 GCA_029240435.1 Nitrososphaeraceae archaeon
CCTGGGTCAGGAAATCGTACAAAGACACCTGAATTATCATCTTTATGTAATACTCTCCATTCTAACTTTAGTATAAAATCATTGTATTTCTTTTTAGTATGCCACAAAAGACCCATTCCTCCTTGGGAAAGAAGAGCTTTTTCACTTTCCATTACTATGAAGTTGCCTTCACCTATCATCTTCCAGCAATCTAAGGACTTGCCATCAAAGAGAATTGTAAAATTATTTTTATTATTATCTTCTTTTTTCAAATTGATTTCTCACATCTTGTTTAGTTTAAACTATAGTTTGATATAGTTGATGACCTGCCACAAAGTATAACTATAAACTCTATAGTATTGCTCCATATCTTGGAAGATCGCTTTTAGATATTTTATCTCCAAACCAGCTTCTATGAGTACTATCGTTGATTTTGTTGTTCTATGCCGTGCTTGTGCTGGCTCGAAGGTATCTATAGATATAAAAAAAGGTGTTAGAATAAAAGATAAAATTAATATTATATGTAATTTCTTCATCCTCAATCACTATTTAGTTTTGCTATAATGATTTTAATAGCTATAGTAAATCTCTATGATGACTTAACTCGAGATACAGTTAATAGTATTGCTAGATGATAACTAAGATTACTAATGCTACTGCTATCTGCTTTGACGTTGTTGATTGCGCTCAAGATATTCATGATTAGTAATAAAAATAGTAATAGTCTAATAATATGGAAAGTTCATATTACAAATCTCTCTTTTTCTCGGCCATAAACATATTTCCTTTCTCTCCATATTATTGACTTTCTTATTTGACATCAATAATGGAGCAATATTATAGAGACAAGCAAGAACTACAAAAATTGCACCAAAGAAGATAAGTATAGCGTACATGGATGTCTGCCTGTGTTGTTTGACAGCCTTTATTGCTGCCTCAATAATTAGCGTAATACAAGATACTATGTCTAAAAATAATATAAGACGAAAGTCGAATTGAGGAAAAAATTGTGTGGCATAAACGTAAAGGTAAATTGCTGGATAGTAACTGATAAAATGTAAGGAAGAAGCATAAATGGCAAAGTAGACATAAAAATTATAATTAGTAAATTCTTAACGACTTTAAATTTATTTTTGATTACAATAGGATCAAGTGTTCTTCCTATACCGTGCCATAGAGTAAGAAGGTCACGAGACCAAAGAGATGACACCATATCATCTATCCTTACAATCTTCATATTGTAGCCGGCTTCCTTAATACGTACTCCAAGCACTCTGTCCTCCTATACTGCCTTAGAAACAGATTGAAATGCTCCTACCCCTTCAAGTACTGTTTTATGTATCAAAAAAAAACTTCCCATAAGATATGCTACTTTTGACTTTTGATTGTTTACATCAGTATGTTTACGCCAAAGAGAACAGATACTAAATCCCATAGAGGTATTATAATCTTTGACCAAAAATCGCGGGGAGATCTATAGATGGTATACCACTTAACACATCTAAATTTTGTATCTGCATATATGAAATAGTAAGCAAAATTGTATCTTTGCTGCTATAGTAGGTATCAGCATCGGTTAATAACAATATACTTCCACTGCTCTGTAGATATCCTTGCTGTAAAGTCCATGTCTTGCCAGTCCAGTTGTCAGGTTTATGAGTCAAAGATATAATCTTCAACCTATTGTTTGCTGGTACTATAGTTCTTTCTATCTCTTTCATTATTTTCAATGTATCATCAGTTGAATTATCATCTATTACAATTACTTCAAAATTTGGATAATTCTGAGCAAGCAAAGATACATCTTTCAATATTATCTTGTTCGTTTCTAGATGGCACAACGACACTTACAAACGGGTAAATGAAAGGATCATTGGTAAACATCTTTTTTTTGGAATAATAATAAGGATTATAATTATGATTACTAAATGACGATATTATGCTTTTCTTTAATATCTGTGACGGTGAAAGAAACAGCATCTTTCTTGTTTATGATGGAGTATAGGAATAAGAAGATAAGACCTGAGAGAAATGATAAAGACATACATATATGAAGCAATTATCAATATAAATTAAATGAATAACAAAGATTCACTTGTATTACTGCTGTTCCAAAGAGAATAAGAATCAATTGCCATACCTTACTGCTTACTAGTTAGTATAATTAAAAGATATAACAATCTAAATCTTGTATTTTATCGGCTTCTCCTTCTTTTTATCTTTATGAAAAACAAATAGAATCCTAAATTTGGAAATTTGTTATTTTATCGACATTTTAAGAATACCATTCTGATTGTTTATTTGTAACTAGTTTATTCAGAAACAATCTTTTCAGCATTTTAATATTTTCCACGTCTGCTATACTTAGAATACTACTACTAAATTTCGTCTGCTGCCCTAGCAATCACTTCAGAAAGTGCTGGATGGATATGAATAGTTCTTGAAATGCTGTCGATAGTACCATCACCTACTCTCATAGCTACCAAAACTTCATGAATAAGGATAGATGCATGGCTCCCTATAATATGACAGCCAAGAATTTTTCTACTTTTTCCATCTACAAGAAACTTTACAAAACCATCTCTATCTTCAATTGCTTTTCCCATTCCTGTATTGATATATGGATAAACTGATCTCTGGTAGTCTATGCTCTTCTTCTTGAGTTCCTGCTCTGTAAAACCTACTCCAGCAACCTGTGGTGAGCTAAAGATAGCATGAGGCATTGCAGTATAATCGACTGCAACTTTTCTATTAGGATGCAACATATTGTTGAAAGCATATTGAGATTCATGATTAGCATTATGCTTAAATTGATATCGTCCCACTGCATCTCCAAGTGCAAATATTCCTTTAACATTAGTTTCAAGATAGTCATCTGTTATTATGAAACCTTTTTCATCAACTTTTACTCCTGCTTTTTCAATATCAAGGATGTCTGAATTTGGAATTCGGCCTACAGCAAGAAGAAGTTGATCAGAATCGAGTTCCAGTGATTTTCTACCATCGGAGTTTTTTGCTATAATCTGAAATATAGAATCAGCATCATTATCGCTATTCCTCTTACTCTTTGAAACAGACTCTGTTTCATATCCTAAATACACATTATACTTTTTAGAAAACACTTCTGTGAATTTTTTTGAAATTTCTTCATCTTCCTTTGGAATGAGCGCATCTCCAAGCTGAACGATGTTAATTTCTGTTCCAAGAGAGCCAAAAAAGTGAGCTAATTCACATGTTATGTATCCTCCACCTATAAAGGTAATAACACGTGGTTGTTTTTTTAGACGTAATGCTTCATCACTAGTAATGTAACTGCTTCCTTCTAGACCTTTTATTTTTTTGGAATTTGAGGTCTCGTTCCAGAAGCAATTAATATTTTCTCTGCAGTTATTTTTTCATTATCTCCAATCAAGATTGTTTTTTCTCCAACGAACTTGCATTCTTTTGCAGAGTTTTGGATTTTCTATATCTTTAAAGGCATTCTTAATTTGACCTGAATTATGATCAGTTATATTATTAACTCGCTCAACTATTTTTTGAAAATTAACTGACAACCCATCAACTTCAATTCCAAAAAGATTTGCGTTCTTGATTATTTCAGCCACATCCGCACTATGTATAAGTAATTTAGATGGAATGCAACCTCTATTAAGACAAGTTCCACCCATTCTATCCTTCTCGATAATTGCTACTTTAAGACCATTCTGTGTTGCAGCATTAGTGACATCGAGTCCAGAACCGCTACCAATGACGATAAGATCAAACTTCTGCAATTGTCTATTATAAATCAAGTCATCATTATATTATAAAGATAACATCCATTATAGTAGCACATATTAAAGAATGGCGTTAGGATTCAATTAATTAATCTTAAATAAAATTTTAACCAATAATTAGTGATAAAATGATGTGTTTTCTACAAGAGCGAAATTGTAGTTGGAAGAGATGTGGGTGTATTCTGTATAATCAGATTGTTACATTTTATGATATATATCTATAATTCACTAAAATTCAATGTTAGATAGAATAAGCTAGCATTGGACAAGCAATTATTCTAACAGAATATCTAAAAGATACATATACATACTTCTATTATTATACTCTATCAGATTCAACTCTACTAGTCAATCTCATTATGAAAATATTTATTTAAATATTAAGATATTCTTAAACATTCTTAATATATAACTTTAATATATTTTCCTTTATTTATTTTTACACTTGTAGATAGTTTTTCTTTAATATCTTCTTTTATCTCTAGCTTTTATTGTAAATAATGTATTTATTATTTCTCTTTTTTATCCTCATTGTATTTACTTCATATAAAATTTTAATTACCGTCATATTTCCGTTACATATTACATAATTCATCTTTTCCTTTTATTTCTCTCTTCAACTTCTTCTATCTTAGGCTGACAGTTAGCTGTTGTTGATGCATATGCTCTAGTAGATCATCTTTTTTCTTTATCTTCTAGAACACTATTTGATAGCAAAATATTAAGTCGTCATAGTCTTCCCACATTTAATAATTCTTTTTTATACGATGTTTTCGTTTAATATTAACGTAAGAAGAGCTGCTCTCAATTCCTTACCATATGCGGCCTGTTTGAAATAGATTGCGTTATTTGTATTATCAATAGAGTGCGAGATCTCTTCCATCCTGGGCATTGGATGCATTATAGAGACATCTGATTTTGACTTTGCGAGAGTTTCACTATTGATAGTATATGTACCCTTTACTTTTTCATATTCTTGTAAATCCGGGAAACGCTCTCTTTGTATTCTCGTAACATAAATTACATCAAGTTTAGACAAAAGATCATCGTCAAGTTGACTATATTCATAAATATTTAATTTATTTGCAATATCATAGATAGATTCCTTTCTGATTGATAATGTAGGAGGTGACACCAAATGAACATCTACTTTGTAATTTGCCAAACCGTATAATAATGAATAGACTGTTCTGCCATATTTTAAATCGCCAACAATGCTTATTGCAAGACCATCAATTTTCTTTTTCTCTTTATTTATTGTATACAGATCAAGCATTGCTTGTGTCGGATGTTCTTCACTTCCACTACCTGCATTAATTATTGGATTCTTTGATAATTCTCCAGCGAATCTACTTGAACCATCAAGTGGGTGTCGTAATACAATAACATCAGAATAAAGATCCATTGTTCGAATAGTATCAGCAAGACTCTCGCCTTTTTCAATAGAAGAGGATTTAGGATCAAAGATACCAATAGAGCTTCCACCTAGAGATGCCATAGCTGCCTCGAAACTCATTCGGGTTCTGGTGCTAGGTTCATAAAAGATATATCCAAGGGTTCTTCCCTTTCCAAGTTCACTCTTTTCATTTGGTTTCAGACCATTAATTTTATCGGTAGTTGAGAAAATGTATTCAAGATCTTGTTTGCTGAAATCTTTAATTGAAACAATGTCTCTATTGTAAAAGTGATTAGTGGGCATATTATCCCATCATCTCCCTTTCTATCTAAACAAAAGATCCTATAATAAAGATTGACGCCTTAATCTTTATTAATTGCCTGATTGGATTATTGCGACTTGATTCTTGGAGTATTATACCGTATCTCTACATGATCTCATTATTTGTAATAAAAAATTAACTATAAATCCGAGATTATTATCGATATATTGTATTGTGTGCACAGATATAATCTTCTTTTAGAAATCTCAAAATCCATAGGTTCATATGCACATTTTAATAAAAATTTAATATTTGGGAATTTTCAAATATGACGTATATAAAAGCCCGAATATCGGATTATTTGTAAGAGCTAATGACAGAATAATAATAGTGCCTTTTGGTTTTGCAGAAACAAAGACCACCAAACTAATGGAATATTTACAGGTAGAAGATGAAGTCTGTGCCTCTGTTGGAGGCACAAGACTTATCGGTCCCATGACTGTAATGAATAACAACGGAATTTTAGTTCCATCCATTGCCTCTGATGAGGAGATCGAGATTCTAAGAAAGGCAAGTGGTCTTAATGTTGAGCGTTTAAAGAGTAAATTTACAGCAATAGGAAATTTGATTTCAACTAATGATAACGGTGCACTGCTATCTCCTCTCTTTGAAGGTGAAATAGACCAACAGGTTCAAGACATATTGGGAGTACCAGTTTATTCAATGACCGTTGGCGGATTTATTCAGACTGGATCAATGGTTGTATCTACTAACACAGGAGCCGCGGTACATCCAAAGTGCACAGAAGAAGAAATTAAAGTAATTTCCGAAGCATTACAAGTAGAAGTTGAACCTTTGACAGTTAATGGAGGAATCCCATTTTTATCGTCAGGAATTATTGCAAATTCAAAATCGGTAATTGTTGGAAGTTTGACTAGCGGTCCTGAATTGATTATGCTTAGTAGAGCATTCAAAGCTTAGATTATCTCGTAATCGAATTGAATACTGCACAGAGGAAACGAACTGCTACAGTGTAAGTGTAATACCAATGCTAATTCATCTTACTCTCATAGAAGTTATTGAAGTGAGCGTTTCTAAAATGAAAAAGCTTTATCACATATTTCTACAGCAAGAGGAAATCAATGCTTCTTAGATATTAAAATATAAATCAGTTCACAACTTATATTTCGAGGAGACAAATCTTATTATTATTAATTATTATCAAGCATTGAAAACAAATATTTACCAACAATGCTTCTAGACCGAAGAATAGCATTCATTGACTTATGACAACTACCTAACAGGCTCCCATATTATCTCTTATTAATGCAATGCTTCCATTAAAAATTAGTTTGGTGAATATACATAAATTAAAAGATTGTTTATGCATACAAGCAATAAGAATACAAAATAGTCAGATCAGACATTAAACCATACCTATGCCTTGCAATTGTCTATTTTGTCCTAAATTTATTTATTAGAAAGGCTAACTTTATGCATTTTCAAGCCTATCGCAATTATCATTGCAAGTCTCCTAATCTTTTTCCGATAATCTTCCAACAACAACCTTATATCAACACATTGATGAGAATAGTAACAAGATATATTGTGATTGATAATGATAGTTCTCTGGCGTGAAGCATGGCTAAAGCCACTTTCTGATTTTGAGATAGGATCGGAGATATGTAAATCTTGTAAGCAGATGTTTAAAGATATTGATTTTGTTACATCTTGTGAATTTTGCCAGATAGGGATAATGCACAACAACTGTGCAGATAATCATATTTTGGAGAATCATAAAAAGGAGATTGAGAAAAAAATAGAGTCACAACGAGATAGGCGTCTGCATGATTATCAGTGATTATTATCATTTTGGATACATCCTATACCTATTAGAATCCTGCAAGAATTCAATGATATTTATCAAAACATGAATACGACTAGTATAGCTCCTATCTCGCCATGACGGATGGTTAAATGGCAAAATCAAATTATTTTTATATTTTTGTCGTGTAGATCTGATTCTTCATGTCTTTAAATGGAAGAAATATTCCACAACCTATTCAAAAGCAGCTTAGACGAGAAGCTAATTTTGGATGTGCTTTATGTGGCTGTCCAATAATAGAATATGCTCATATTATTCCGTATCGTAATATTCAGGCATATCTTCCTGAAAATATTGTAGCTCTATGTCCTAATCATTATACAAATTTTGATAGAGGAGAATTTTCAGACTCATATTTGCGGGATGCAAAGAACAACCCCCATAACAAGACATACATACAAGATGCCTTTTTTATAGATTCACAGGATATAGCTGTGAATGTAGGTAAGTCTAAATTTATCAATACTTCCAGAATTTTGGCAGTAAATGATTTTGATATTATCTCTATCAAGAGAGAAAATGAAAGATATATACTGTTGGACCTTAACTTTTTTGATAAATTAAACAATTTGATTGCAGTTGTCTATGAAAATAGTTGGACCGCTGAAAAAACAGCAAGTGCAGTTTGGGAGATAGTCTACAAACCGCATCATTTGGTGATCCGAAATATTTCAAGAAATTTATTCTTTGAATCTAAAATAGAAAATGAAGAACTCTTCATTACTGCTAATATGTATTACAATGCTATTCCTTTAAGCATTACTAATGATGGCATATGGCTCAGCGAAAATGAGATGGGTATCGAGCTTAAAGGACATGTTTTGAAAAATTATGATATAGGAATAAATGCTCAGACATACTATTGAATAAACTCAATAAATGGTCAAAAATGAGTAATGTTCACTGCTTTATTTAGTATTAAAAAAGATGAAGGATTTTAAAGTGGCACATAAATATCTACAGACTAAAGTTACAATAAATAACTTTGATTTAACGGTATATTTAGCCATGACTAATGAACAGATCATTAAAGGTTTGGTTATCAAAGATCAATTAAAAGAAAATGAGGGTATGCTGTTTGTTTATCAACTACCAGCAAAATATACATTTTCTATGAGAGGCATGAAATTTCCAATTGATATTATTTGGTTAGACAATGCTCGTAAGGTGATTCATATAGAACATAGCCTAGAACCTTGTCCATCGGATATTGATTGTCCTAAATTTATCCCTAGTGCAGCCGCACTTTATGTATTGGAGACCATAGCAGGGTTTTCAAACAGACATGACGTCAAGATAGGCACACAAATAGATTTTCACTTGCAACAATAAATAACTAGTTTGAGAAAAGTGACGAAATGTGAAATGTCATGGAAGAAAAGAATATTAGAAGAGATAACCGAAATAAACATGAAGTAAATGATTACTACCTATAATGAAAAATTTGAATAAGTAATCTTCTTATGATAAAAGAAAATTTAGTACCAGAACGTCAAAAAGATATTAACAGAGCGTACGGCAATACCTCAAGGAGGGCGTCATATACTTTTATGAATCTTTACTAAAAAGCATATAGGGTTACAGAAGACAAGTATAAGGGCTAATGAATCTTACGTCTTCAAGAATCCACTCTATATCCTCCAATTTTACACTTTATAATCTGTAATATGAGCTCTCTAAGATTCCATGGAGTAGATGTTATTGCATATTTCGCATGAAAAGGTTGAATTTCTTGGTTGTTGTTGTTCTTCATCTTCTTCTTCTGCTCTCCTCCTTTTTTAATCATATATTTTTAATCATATAATTTCTTGGCTTTCTTCTAGCATTAAATAAATGTTTTAATATTTATTGCAATATAATCTCAATATGGATCAAGGCGAACCTGGAATAGATTATAATGACACTAATTTGAATCCTCTAATATGTGATTTGTGTAAAAAAACTTTTGATAGTCTGGATAAATTAGGAGAACACCAAAAACAAGAGCATGATATGTAAGAATAATAATAACAACTTCTTTTCTCTCATAGATAAGAAGGTCAATGATTGTTAATGTCTGTATGCAAAAATTAATGCTCATATAAGATACAAAGTGCAGAATTAAGTTTTAATGTGTTTAACATCAATGATTTCTAAGAAATTAAACAAAATTACTGAGATTAGCTGTCATGGCAAACAAGTTGGACTCGATTATAAATTATTATTCATTGATTGGTGAATTTTCAAAAATCAATTTTATTCTTCAAAATTACAATGAAGTAGATAAATCCATAAAATAAAAAAGAAATACAAATAGTCTGAGAAAGTCATTACTTTCATACACGGTTTCTATGACAGTCTTTTTTATGACGTAGTATAGAAACTGCTCATCATCTCTTGATAGGCTAATATAATGTATATCATAACAAGCTTTCGCATCAAAGCAGATGCGTTATGTATCATCACTACCACCATTATGAAACAGATGAAGAAAAGAAATATCCGTATTAGAGAATTGTTCAATTTCTAAGGAGAAAGGTAACGCGAAAATTTGAATTATTTATTGCCGTATTATATGTTATATTATATCTAATCAGAAAAGCGATGCAAGATGACTATATAGTAATTGCTGAACAGAGAGGATTTGGCAAAGTAGTATTATTCTTAGCTCAGAAGAATAAAAATCATATATGCAGTTGTAGTTCCAATTTACGGCTATCGTAGAGAGGCTTCACGACAGAAAAGACTTCAAATTAACTGAAAAGTCATTTAAGTAATGAATGCGATATAATATCACTATGTGTTTTGACTATGAAATCCCAGAAAAGCAGAAACTGAAGAATAAAAACTTAAAGAAAGAACACATCGAAGTCGAACCTGAACTGGAAAAAGTAGAAGAACAACCTATGGTGACATCCGCAAATTAGTAGTAATAGAATAAACATCAACATAGCTATTTATAGCAGAAAATTCTTTTGTTTTTTAATTAAATAATGGAGATATGACATTGCCATAAGCGTCGATATATTTACAATCTATATCTAAACTCCCTATTACCTAATTTTGTAACCTCGATTGTAACTTTGTCGCCGACCTTTATTCCCATATCTTCATACTCTTTCATGCTCATTCTAAATGTAGGTGAATCGATCATATCGATATGACCACCACCTATCGTCCTAGAAATATTTGCCATCGCTTTAAGCAAATTTTTCATAAAATCGTCCGAAGCAATGCCATTACGTTGGGACCAAACGATTTTGCTGTTGTCTTTCTCCTAGCTTGTAATCACTAGTATCACTAAATGTTATGAATATGTAATGTCCGCCTTCCTGAGATGCTTTATCCTTAAAACAATAAACTCTTTTTCATATTATCATAAATAATATTTATAATAATAAACTTAATTTTTAGTATTTCAGACGCTATGAAAATGAAAATTTATTATATTATATATAATATCGTAATAATATATCAAAAAAGTGTGAGTAAGAGACAACAAAAATAGTATAGAGGAGCATATTAATGGAAAAGTTATATGTTACAATCCATGCATAGTAAATCTTGCCATACGGCATGCTTTGTTGTAAATTAAATATATACGTAGTTCTGATTCTGTTCCATAATTTTTATATTACATCTAGTTTTTATATTTTTTTCATTATTACTTCATAAATATTGAAAAACTTTCTTTATTTGCCTCTTTACATCTTTTGGCATATTTGGATCTTCAATTATCTTATAAAGATCTTTACGATGAATACACAATCCTTTTTCTTGAATTTTATAAAACCATTTAATATCTATTGGACTTATTATCACAGTTGCTTTACCGCATCCACTCATACCACAGATGTTCAGGTTATCTTTGCTGAAAGATATGTGACCTTCAGAACACTCACAAATCATGTAAGAGGTTACTATGACTATTGTGATATTTCTATTTTAAATAATTCTAAACTTGTTACTTTAACTACGATTTGCATAGTTATCAAGAAAGTTAGTCCTAACCTAAAGGAATTTGATCCTGTAGATTAAATGAACCTATTCCTTTGTATTTCTAAAGGAATCTTAAAGTATAGATATAGCTTTTACAATCATGCTACAAATAATGTAAGTGTAAATGCTGTTAAATATCTTCTTAATTGATTCGCTATTGGCAGAGATAATTAAATCAGTTGGAAGATATTAATAAGATTCAAAATATCCTTCCACTCACTAGTTGGGCCAATAGTCTAGCAGAGCTTATGGAAACGCTGCCAATATGATAAGAGATTTATAAAATATTACAAAAATAAATAATATATAGAAGTATTGACTACAACCTTAATATAGTCTAAAATATAAGTAGTATTATCTGTGTGTAAAACGGTATGACGTAGGATAAGACTTACGAAGTATCTGAGTAGCCCACAGAAAACCTCGTAGGGTAGGTGAGAGGAACTTTATCGCTGAATAAGTGATATAGGGATCTTGCTAAACCTACAGGATAAATTAACATCATTATACAAGATAGTTATTTTATAAAAGGTTATTAATTAGGTATTTAGAAAAAAGATTTGGAACGTAGGTCTGACTCATCTTGCTGTCATTCATACTTGTGATTTTTCGTTATTCTTTAATTTTTTCTTCTAATCAAAAATAATTCCTTTTAGCATATCCTCTAGTAACATATGTTTTTGTCTATTTCATTTGGATGGCAAAGAAAGATATGCATTAGAAAATAATTGCTCAGTAGAATTACTTATTATTACTAATTAATATATTTAGTATGAAGAGGAACTAAACTAAATGAATAACAAAAGAGCAAAGAGATGCATAGATTGTGGTAATGAACTTCTTCCAGAATCGGATAGAAATGAAGTTGTAGTTTGTAAGGATTGTCTTGTACGTATAAAGAGACAGTTTTGGGCATCAGTAAATATAGAAATGACAGATAAAAAACCTTGGATGAAGAAAAAAGAAAATGATGAACTAACTTAAAAATTTAACTATTTGCAATTAAAATTTTAAAGTTCGGCTTTCCATCTTTTGAATTGATATCAATATCTTTCATACCTATCAAAGACCTCATCATCATCATCATCTATTCCTCATATTCAAAATAATATCTAGATTCAGCAATACAATCAGTAAAAT
>JAREAI010000047.1:0-12381 GCA_029240435.1 Nitrososphaeraceae archaeon
ATAATAAAATTGCAATATGGAGCATTTTGATTGTTTTCATAGTAATTTTTGTGATAATCCTCTGCAACATAAAAATTTCTAAAAGGAGTAATTTCTGTCACTATAGGATCTTTGTAAACACCTTCTTTTTCAAGCTCCTTTTTTGATTTCTCAGCGATCTCTTTTTGTTTTTGGTTATGATAAAATATTGCAGATCGATATTGTGTGCCAACATCGTTGCCTTGTCTATTAAGAGTAGTTGGGTTGTGTGTATGCCAGAAAATATCAAGTATTTTTTCAAAAGATATAGCTTTGGGATCAAATTCTATCTGAATTGATTCTGCATGCCCGGTTTTCCCTGTGCATACTTGATCATACGAAGGATTTTTCACTATTCCTCCTGCATAGCCAGGTAGAACAGATTTGATACCTTTGAGTCTTTTAAAGATTGCTTCACTGCACCAGAAACATCCGTTGGCGACTGTTGCGATTTCAGTTTCGTTATTATTCATGTATTATTTTTGGCAACTCCTTTCCCTTTGGGATAAAACGTATAGATAATGAATTGACACATTCCCGAGTGTTTTTATCTGTCAAATGTTCTCCAAGAAATTCATGTCCTAAATGCGCACCACAATTTGCACATTCTATTTCTGTTCTTATTCCATCAGGATCAGGAACGCGTTTTATTGCATTTGGGAAGTTTTCATCAAAGCTTGGCCATCCACATCCCGCATCAAACTTGCTTTTGGAAGAAAATAGAGGCGTATTGCACCTTCGACAGATAAACATTCCATCTTCATAAAAATTGTCATACTTACCACTGAAAGGAGCCTCCGTTGCTTTATCAACAATGATTCTTTCTTCTTCTGATGTTAGCTTATTGTAATTCAAACTTTATAATTTCCTCAGTAGAAGATTTTGAAGGTCTTTCATATATATTGTTATATAATTTTCTTTGTAATATTAATGATTCAATATTATTTTGGTATTGGATCATTTGAAATCTTTAATCTCGAACGGTTTTGAAGTGAAGCTAATAAATAAGAACCAAATCTAGTGCCACAATGCGTTACTCTCTATTGGTAATAGTATAATTAGCAAATGTTACATGAACCCATTTATATCTAGGGATCAAGCATCCTTTTTCATTCATTTCTTCTGCTACCCTTTGCTAGTCAATCTCTGCAACCTTTTTGAAATCCAAGGTCCTGATGAGCTAGGAAGCCTCAAATAATGATTTTTGTAATAAATAAAAAAGGTTGGAAAATGATATACCCTCTATCAGCATCCGTGTCTTTGCGCCCAAGTGGCTGAAGAAAATTCGCTAATATTACAAAAGTCTTGATAGATAACTGCATATCCCCTTTCAAGTAAGAGTTCATTTAATGATTTCTTGTTGTCGATGCCATCATCTCCACAATATACTAAACCTATCAGTCTACCAAAACTCCCTTCTTTTTGCCCATCATCTTCATCTACTAAGGCTTTTGTTCCCACCCCACAAGCTGACTCAACTAAATCTATTGCTTTTGTGTAGCCACTTTCTTCCCTCTCAGGAGTATTGACTAATGTTAGGCGTACTCGCACGTTATTGATATCGATTGTGTCTCCATCTACTATTTCTGTCACTGTGCCTGTGAAGCAATCAGCTTGTCCTTGACATTCATTTGCAGATGTGAAAACTCCATCATTATCATCATCGCTATCGCCGTTGCTTCCACCACCAGAACTGGCACTCCCACCACCTCTGCCACTACCTTCACAACCAACGCCATCTTTATCACCATCAAAACCATGAGGATCACTTCCTATAACTTTGAAGTTGCGAAAGGAAATATCGTCACAATTCAGGTTTGGCGGAGGACGCGGTTTACATGCATCAAGATATGAAGGATGGCAATCTCTGTCTGGCGGCGGAGGTAACGGTTTACATTCGGGTAAGGATGGATCCTCTTTACAAGGATCACAATCTATATCCGGCCAATCTTGTCCCTCTCCTGGTGGACATGAACACACTGGCGGTTCACATTCCTCTGTAGTAGGATCTTCGACGCAAGGATCAGGCAGTATACATTCTTCTGCTTCCAGATTTTCTTCACACGGATCCAGAGGTGGTTCGGATGCGCAATCCTCTGCCTCCTGGTTTTCTTTGCAAGGATCTATTGGTGGTTCTGGTCCGGGGTCGCCCACAAATCCTAGGTTCGGTCCAGGTTTATCTCCACCTCCTCCCCCATCGTCTCCATCGTCTCCTCCGTCACCATTATCTCCTCCCTCTTCTTCCTCTGAAGTTGCAAAATCGTATTTGTAAACCTACTGATATTCTATCGAAGTTCAAGGAAGAAATAAGCAAAACTAGATTCGGATAGTAAGAAAGGAGTAATTACATTGAGATTCAAGAATATTACTAATTAGGAGAAGTTGTTTGATAGTTCTAGTTAGTCAAGGTGAGGTTGAGTATAATAACACATAACGCAAAAGCCACTAAAACGAAAACTGTTAGTATCTCCTCTTTAACCATTTTTGTCCATATTTGATACTCTCTGCTTTATCCTGATTGGTTTTCGTGCTGCAGAACAAATTTTGAAAGCACAAAGCTCATTTCCTATGTATTAACATATTACCAACGACATTATAAGGAGCATAGATTAATTGAAAAATAAAATAGTTGGTAAGGAAATTCATCTAAAGAGACGACCAATGGGATTTGTTACTGAGGATGACTTTGAGCTTGTAGAGGTAGAGGTTCCTGAAGTAAGAAAAGAAGGTGAGTTGTTGGTTCGCAATATTTGGATGTCAGTAGATCCCTTTATGAGAATATACATGACCAAGGGAAGTAGAATAATGTCTCCAGTTGAACTAAATAAGGTACTCAATGGCGGATGTATTGGACGGGTTATAGAATCTAGAAGTGATAAATTCAAAGTTGGGGAATATGTTAAGGCGAACTTTGGTTGGAGAGAGTATTGGGTTTCTCAAGACGTTGACAATGGCAAAGATATTACAAAAGTCGATCCTAAAATTGCGCCAGTACAATATTTCTTAGGAATACTTGGTATTAGTGGTATCACTGCTTATGTTGGACTTTTTAAAATAGGTGAACTTAGAGAAGGTCAAGACACTGTGTTTGTTTCATCAGCTGCTGGTGGAGTAGGTTCCGTTGCATGTCAAATAGCAAAGATAAAAGGCTGTCATGTAGTTGGCAGTTGTGGTAGCGATGAGAAAGTAAGATGGCTATTTGATGAACTTAAAGTAGACTATGCATTTAATTACAGAAAACTAGGGGAAGATAACATTTCCTCTGAACTAAAGAGGGCATGTCCAAATGGAATTGACCTTTATTTTGATAATGTCGGTGGTAAACATCTAGAAGCGGCAATTGATAACATGAATACTTTTGGAAGGATAGTTCTATGTGGAACAACATCACAATATAGTAATAATAATAATTCTAGAACTTCTGGTAATATTAACGACTCTTCCACTCCTCCTACTTCGTCCTCAGGACCATCGAACCTTTCTTTAGCTGTTTCACACAGACTTAGACTTCAAGGATTCATCTGGAGTGATCACAATGATATTTTAAATGAGTTCAATGCTTCTATGCCCAAATGGATTAATGAAGGTAGAATAAAGTGGAAAGAAAGCATTTTTGAAGGATTAGAAAATGCACCTAAAGCTTTCGTTAGCTTATTTAAAGGAGAAAACCTTGGTAGAACGCTTGTAAAGATTGGGCCACATACATTGAATAGTGATTAGCTTGCATTCTTCAGGTCTTCAGTTAATTGAGATTTTGGATCTACTATGTATCAGAGCTCCCTAAGGATAAAGATATTGCAAAATTGCTGTTCCAAATTATGCCTGATAAAAAGTCCAAAGAATTTAACTGGGCCTTACTTGATTATTCAACAATGATATGCTCCAGAAATCCAAAGTGTAACGTATGTTTTGCAAAAGAATAGGGATTGTTTCAGGCATTATTTGCTTTATCTTATTACCATCCAACTCCATAATGGCTGATCTCATTTTTCCATTTTCATACTCCGCGTTGAATTTCGCTGGTATAAACGCAGATATGAATTTCAAGAATACGCCTTTTGATTCCTTATCGTCAATATTTTCTTTTATACCCAAAGTTTGAGCAGTGTGGACAGAGGATTTAGGAAGAGTAACTGGAGGTTCTATCAAAGTTCCATCTTCAATGTGAGCAATTGGCTCTGCATATTCTCTATTATGTGGTTTTTTATATATTTGGCCAATTCTTATTTCTTGACTAGGTAATCTTACAAGTTGAAACTTTCCTGAAACTTTTACAAATTTCTTTGCTAATTCATTATCGTCTGCAAAAACCTCTTGAGTTTGATCTCCCAATCTGTTTAAAAATGCATTAGATCACAGATAAACTTTCTATCGTCAAGACCCCGTCATTATATATTCATCCATTATGGAGTATTCTAAACAAATTTTCGAATGTTGAGCTGGAAAACTAAATGTGCAACTCCGTAATTCCTTATTATATCGCCAAATTCTTTACTCAGCTGCACTATCGCATTATGGTTCTTTTTTGGTACTCGGTAGACAAAGTGGTCGACCTCACTGCCAATCCCTTGCTCTATTTCTGTTACATTTGATTTGCTCATGAGCAATACTATAAAGAGTGTAGCTTAAAAAAATGCAAGGGAGTAAAAGTATAGTAGTAGTAGTTGCAATCGCAATATATCAAAGGTAAAGACGAAGAGGAATCAGCTAGCAACGACGAAGGAGCTATCCTACTTCAAGATTCGTCAAGTGTCCAATTAAGATTAGCCTAGGAGCACTAGGCAAGAAGTGGACCATATTTGTGATCAGAGATATCGGCTTCCTCAAGATTGAGCGGTTCAATCGGCTCTTAGAATTTATTCCAGGCCTTATGTCACTCTTAGACTAAATCGTTTTACATTGCGCAAGTGGATTACATACACTAGTGTATTGCATCCCACCGAACTCGGACCAACGCTCATCTAACTTTGCGCTTATTAATAACGGAATGAAGTATTTGGCTCCACTAATGAGATCAAATTTGATTCATATCCCTTAGGCCGCAAATTTGTTCAATAACAGTTCACAAACGACCCGGCCCATTTTGATAACTGTCGATGGTTAGGTATCGTCGTTTCTTTTCTGTTGCAATGATAATTCTAATAGCTTTCTTGTTTGTTCAATACCATATACAGGTAGAGTTTTTGGATCAAGAAGACCTATCTGAACCAAGAGCGATGCTTGATCCCAATAGATATGCTCATGTGCTATCTTATTATCACTATTAAACTTCATGACCACAACAAGTGGTAACTCTATATGCTTACCTGTTGGTGGTATCCCAGGAAGCATGATTTTGATTTCTCTGTTATGTGTAAAACTTATAATGAGCTCATCTACAACCTGACCTTTATCTATAGTACGAGATACACGTTCAATCTTTGTGTCATCAGGCATTTTACCAACAAAATCATTTTTGTAGAAATTATAGACTCCATCGTAGCCTATTCCTCCAGTTAATGTCGGTACATGGTGTACATATGGCTCTTTAACCATTGTCTTCATTGTTGCGTCTACATCATGATCTTCGAATTCACACTTTACATGTTTATCAAATATTGCTCCTAAGTCAGGATGATCTAGTCTATCGTTTTGCTTTGGATCATTGCTCATACCATTCACTTCCTCTTCTTCTTATAAGCAAGAATAGAGTTCCTTATCTCTATTTTGATTTATATTATTTCTTAAAGAACTTATGCTTGTATGCAATTTGGTATCTGGAAGAAATTGATAAATAAATTCGTCAAGAATAATAATGATAAAAAAGAAAAACCTGAAGAATTACAAGATGCTTCTTCAACAGCAGCATCATCAACATCAACAGAACTGCTACCGCCAAGCCAAGAGATAACAAGGAAAAATGTCACTTACAATAATGATGGTACAGTAAGGCTCTTTCCAATTAATAAAAATGGTTCATATTTCGTACTAGGTAAACAAAATCCAAACAACCTCAAGAACTTCACAACTGATAGTCATAATGAATTTGTAAAGAAAAGAGAAAGAAATATTGAGTATTGGAGTGTGTTTTCTGGTGATATAACCTATAAAAGTACTGGCGAACATGCTAAAAGTTGTCGTCTGAATATATTTGCATCAACTACAAAACAAAAAATGATTGGAAGGCTGCGATGAAAAGTGGGTTTATAGAAAAGGAAAAGGATTTGAAAAATCAGGAAATGACTGCTATTATAAGAGTTAACAAAAGAGTTGGCCGCAAAACTGCATGCTGTATTAAAATGCGAGGAGGTGGACATCATAAATATAGTCCTGATCAAGCAGCTTGTATACAACTTGATGTTTCAACTAGGGATTCAGGACATGCTGCAAGATGGGCCAAAGAATTATCCCATCCTTTGTACGAGTATCAGGATCTAAAAGCATTTTTTGAATTCTTTGTAGAAGAAGGAAAATGGTTTGGTATGAAAACTACTAGTTGGAATAATAATAGTAAAGATAATACAAGAACTACAACAAATAGATGTTACATTGATCCTGATCCATTTAATTCTTCTGATGGCACATTGAGAAATAATTATAGGTTATATTCAGAATATATTGATAAAGGAAATGGCACTAAATATCCTGAAATAGTAGTAAATTGGGCAGGTGGTGTGCCTACTACCATAAGAGTTGATGGTTTTGAGAATGTTGACTTGTATGCTTGTAATGCTAGGGAAATCAATGCTCCTTCCTCTTGTTGACTAGAAGAGAAAAATACCATTTACCAACATGAGGAATGCTTTTACAAAATAGGATATTATAATTATATGCTTGGTGGCATTACCTGTCTCTTTGGGGCGAAAAAACTTTCTACAATTTAATACTGAGAAGATAGATTAGACAAAAGCAGAATTTAATGGAAGAAAAACTGAGATATCAATATACAGTATCAGAACCTAATAGCGGCAGTGATCAGGAGAAGTATTTGACAGTAGGGAAATGAACGTCAGAAGACATCGATTCGCCTTAGCGAAGGAGACACACACACTGCTTAAAATTCAAAGTAAATTTTTAGCATACATACCTACCTGTACTGGTCTTTACATCCTGAATCGGCGGAATAAGGTCGTGATAGAGGTAGACGCATGTGATAGGGCCTCTTGGGAGAAAAAGAATGCCGGAGAATGAGCCAAGACGTCAATAATTATTTCTCCGTTAAGGTCCAAGAAAAATTATTCCTTGCAAACCCCCCAGAATGTACATCAGACCTCATTGAAAGTATTACTAATAGTTATTAACGATGTACATTACAGCTAAAATAATGAAAAATTCAATCTTGAAATTAGCTTGGATATTAGTGGTCGTTAGTTCCACATTCTTACCAGCAGTTACCTTGAATCAAGAGGGAGTATACGCTCAAGATTCTCCTAATGTAACAAATGCAACAGTATTATCTAGTGATGATGCTAATTCCCAGAGTGGACTACAAAATCAATCTATTAACTATTTTGATGGATCGTCAGGATATCTAGTATATGCTGATACGACTAATGCAACTAGTGCTTCAGGGCAACAACAACAACAACAACAACAAAAACTTCCTGCAGTAGTAATGATTCATGAATGGTGGGGCTTAAATGATAACATCAAAGATATGGCCGATGAACTTGCAAGTGAGGGTTATGTTGTACTTGCAGCTGATCTTTATAATGGTGAAGTAGCAACAACACCAGATAAAGCCATGCAATTAGTTGGTACTGTAAGAGAAAATCCTGAACAGGCTATTTCAAATTTGCAGTCTGCAGTACAATATTTGGCTTCACTCCCAAACGTTAACAGTTCAAGAATAGCTTCTTTGGGGTGGTGCTTTGGAGGAGGTCAATCTCTGCAACTAGCACTGAATAGCGAACAAAATCCACTGGCTGCCACTGTGATATACTATGGCAATTTAGTAAATGATACAAATGAACTTTCTAAGATAAACTGGCCAGTCTTAGGTATCTTTGGTGATCAAGACCAATCAATACCTGTTGAATCAGTAAATGCATTTGAACAAGCTCTTAATGAAACAGGCATTACAAATGAAATTTACATATACCCAGGAGTAGGACATGCATTTGCAAATCCATCAGGAGATAACTATGCACCTGCAGAGACAGTTGATGCTTGGGAGAAGACATTAGCATTTCTCAAAAAATATGTGTAAGTATATATTGATGTAAGGCTATGGCTTAGCCACTTTATATTATTCTGAGTGTGTGTGCTATTTTACTTGTAGTTATGGCCCAAAGAGGTTATTCTTGGTCGGTACTTATAACGAAAAATATATTCTGTAGTAATAGAGCAAGCATACTTGCATTTAACAGGTTATCTACCATAACCTCACAGTTGATATTCTCATAGTTATTTGTCCTCATAAGCCTTCCTCAAAGTCATTATGTCAAGCTTACGCATTTGAAGCATTACCTTCATGACTCTATCCGATTTCTTAGTATCCTTGTCTTGTAGCATTTTTGCCAAAATAATGGGAACAATTTGCCATGAGACTCCATATTTGTCCTTGAGCCAACCGCATTGCTGCGCCTGTTCATCTCCGCCCTGGGAAAGCTTCTCCCAATAATAGTCCACCTCTTTTTGTGTCTCACAATGCACTTGAAATGAAATGGCTTCATTAAATTTAAAAATCGGACCACCATTAAGGGCTACAAATTTTTGCCCTTCAATTTCAAATTCCACAGTCATTACTGTTCCCGCCTCCCTTCCGTGAATCTCATACCCCTCTTTTCCATAGCGGGTAACATCGCCAACCTTTGAGTTTTTAAAAATGGAGGCATAAAACGTTGCTGCCTCCTCAGCTTTATCATCGAACCACAAACATGGGATAATTTTGTGCATATGGATAAGGGAATATAAAATATATTTTATAAGTGTGTAAGGGATCAAAAGTATAGTTGTTGCAACATATCAAAGTATAACACCTTGTTGCTTCTTCAATGGTCTATCTGTTAGCTAAAAACAAGGCTGGTTACTGACCTAGGCATAATAAGACTATTAAAGCTCAGATTGTTCTCTACTATTCTAGGAACCTACCTTTAGCACTGATATCGGCACTAATCCCTCTGGGCCCATTTTTTGAATGAATTTCTATCTTATTCCAATATCTCAACAACAAATCTAAAAACAAGTAGTAATTCATTAGGAAATTTGGCAGAAATATATTTTAAATAGATCTATTGCTCTTGACTCTGTCGTTTAATTTTAAAGAAAGTTATACGATAAAGTATTCAATTCTTGTATGTATATATGATAACAATAAATAATATTTTTTAAAAGAGTTGAGGAGCACTTTACAGTGATAACATTATTTGTTTCTGGAAATATTAAATATAAAACCACCATTACAACTTCATCTTTAATTCAAATTGATGGAATATAATATATAAAACTCAATTATGAAAGCATCTTCTTCAATATAAAATGAAGGTTTACAGACACAAATAATCTTTATTCACATAAAATTCATACTAAAAGTTATTAACAATATAATTTGTTGAAAGGATTTTATATATATTTTTTATTCTACTATTGAAAAGTTGTTTTAATAAAAAAAGGGTTTATAACTGATATTAATAATCATAAAAATAGAGAATAATTGAAGCCTCTGTATTTTTTTTTAGGAGTAATTTTTACAATAGTCATAGGAAATTCTTTTATTATTTTAGCCGACTCAGATAGTAAACTAATCTATTCAAATTGGATATTGATAATAAATTCTCTTATTGCTGCAGGGCTTTCTGCAATGATTCTCTCTAAGGATAAAGATACTAATGAAGGAGATAAAACTAATATTTTTCTAACACTTGGCCTTGTTTTCTGGCTTATAGCGAATATGATCTGGGCGTACTATGAGATAGTACTTGATATTGTCTCACCTGTACCTTCTTTAGCAGATTTATTCTTATTGTCTGCATATGGGTTTCTAATATATAGATTGATAGTCATATATAGGAACCTTGGTCACGTTACAAATAAAAAAATTCTTTTTTTAATAATTTCTGGTACAGGTTTATTTTTAATATACATATTAAACTTGACTCTAGAACTTACGGAACTATCAAATTTCAGAGGTCTTATGCTTTTTATTGTTACCATAGCATATCCTACGTTAAATTCTGTTCTAACAGTTCTTGCATTGATGATCCTCTTTGGAATAAAGAAAGAAACACATCACTTTATTCCTTGGGTCTGTGAATTAGTTGGATTTTTAGCAATAGTTATTGGAGATAGTTGGTTTGCAATTATTGTTCTGACTGCATTTGTTGAACAAATATGGATGTCTGCATTATTACTGTCTGCACATTATTTGTTAATTGCAGGAGGTCTTATATGGTATCTTAGATATTCTATCAAATGGCAGTCAAAAGATCTCATTTTTAAGATTACAACAAAGATAAGAAGAAATGGAATTTCCAAAAAAGTTCTCTTTACTTCCATTACATTAATATCTTTTCTAATATTTACTGGTTTATATTTTACTACGAATGTTTTCAGCGGTGATGAAAATAAAGATTTTTTCATAAAAAAGAGTTCTTCTAATGCTCAACTCTTATCAAAGTATAATGAGGACGGTAGAAAGGAATTTGTTGTTGGTGCCATTTTACCATTTACTGGTTCCTTTTCCTCTATTGGTAAACCTATCAAGGTAGCATTAGAAAAAGCTGAATATGATGTAAACAAACATTTTGAAGACATTAATTCTTCTTCATCATCACCACACTTCACTTTATTAATGGCTGATTCAAAGTCAAGTCCAGAAGGAAGTCTCGTAGCAATAAAAAGATTACATGAAAATGGTGCAAATATTATTGTAGGACCTGCATTCGGTGCTACAGTTAACGCTGCCAAAGAATATGCAGATGCTAATAACATCACCCTTATTAGTTACTCCAGTACTTCGTCATTACTTTCTATCAAAGGAGACAATCTTTTTCGATTAGTTCCTGATGACACAGACCAAGGAAAAATAGTTGCAGAAAGAATGATTAGTGACGGTATAAAAGTTATTGTTCCTATTTGGAGAGGTGGTCTATATGGAAATGAGCTCTATAAATCTACTAAATCTCATTTTGAAAAACTAGGAGGAGAAGTAGAAGAAGGTATTAATTATAAACCTTACACAGGCAAATTTGCCACGAGCTTACATAGGATAAATTTCTTAATGTGGAATCAAGCATTAGAAAAATTAAATGCAATAGTCTCTGATGCAGTAAAAAAATATGGTGCAGATTCTGTTGCTGTATATGTAATTTCTTTTGACGAGATAACACCTATTCTAATCCAATCCACCCTTTATGAAGACCTAGGGAAAGTAAGATGGTATGGCGCTGATAAAATAGCACAAAATCATCAGATAACAAAGAATGTTGATTCAGCATTGTTTGCAATGAAAGTAAATCTTTCTAATCCTTTATATTCAATAGATACTGAGTCAAAGAAATCCCATGATCTGAAAGAAGTATTAGAAAAACAATTACATGAAGTAAGTTCAATAACATATCCCGCACTAACCTATGATTCTTATTGGATAGCATCACTAAGCCTTGATAACAACAGTACATTTAACCATGGTAATGAAAATTTAACCAAATCATTTAAAGAGATTGTTGTTGAAACTGCGGAATCATTTGATGGCATATCAGGGAAAATACAACTTAATGAGGCAGGAGATCGCATTGGTGGAGATTATGATTTTTGGATTGTTGCTAAAGATAATGATACACAAAGTTATGAATGGGAGAAAGAACATATTTTAGAATAGAAAGTTAGTTAATTAATCATAAAAAATTTCTAACTTTCTAATTTATAGCCATAACATCGTGCTTGATTGACATTTACTTTTACTCTTTTGAGAATCTTTAAAAGTCTCTCTGATGATATGTGCAGAAAGGACCACTATCAGCAAGACTCAAATCCTGCTGAGCCAATATAATTATACTATCTTCTTCTGTTTTTCACAGAATCCTTGGAAAAAGGATTCAATTGAATTTTCATTTGCATCCCTCTGAGCCCGTTCTGATATTGGTGCTTTAAGTGGGTTCTGACAAATAATATGGTGAATTAAAAAAATTGGAAAAATTAGAATCAATAATAATAACAACGACAACCCCTACGGAATTAGATCCTTGCTCATTGTATATTTAATATGAATAGTTCACCCACTAACTGTTTTATTTCAATGCTGGAGATATCTCTTTAGCAATTAATTTTACTAGCTTTTCTCTGTCTGGACTAGAATTTGTCAACACGATTTCTGTAAACCCTAAATCCACATATTTCTCAAGTTTCTTTATTCCTTCCTCTGCATTTGTAATTACTAATAAC
>JAREAI010000048.1:0-12330 GCA_029240435.1 Nitrososphaeraceae archaeon
CAATTGTAGACAATGGCTAGTGCCCCTTCATCGTCATCAGGAGATAGAAATAGGCCTAAACAATATCGTTGTGAGATATGCGACAAGAGTTTTGATAGTGTCGATACACTAAATTCACATAAGAGGTTAGATCATAGTGAATCGGGAAGAAATCAATCTCCTGCTGGAGTAGGTTAGTGTTAAATCAGCCGATAAATTAAACCCTGCAAATGGATCCTATTCAATTCTCCAATTGGGTTAGAATTGAGTAGGAGTTGGCTGTTCTAGATTTTGAAGATAAGCCTCGTAAATTCTCACTAATAATAATTAACGACAACACGTAGTGTTTTGTATTTAAAACACATAGTACAAAACAATTCTTTTCTTACCAAGTGCTTTATTTGTAATCAGCATCAAAAATAGATTGGAAGAGTTATTCTTCCCCTGAGATCTTTGCCGCTTGAGATGCTGCCGCTTGAGATGTTGGTTTTTCCTCCTGTAGATACAGGTCCTTAAACTCGGGTCTTAAAGCAGGAGAGTTAGTCCCTGTTTCACAAATTAGGCTTGAATCTTTGATAGTTAAAACACACACCTTGTATTCATCGCCAACATTAACTGTCATATTAGGAAATGTTGCGACATATTCTATAATACCCCCAGTGCCGTCAGCATTAATAGAATGGATGTATGTCTTGCTATCATCAAATAGCTTGGCCCCTTGATTCGTCATTTACAGTCACAATTGTGACAATATCGCCAGTATTATGGTCTAGTCCTTGCACCGTCATAATCACCTTGAATATATCTTTCTTTTCTGTTCCCAAGGAATTAGTGGTCTGCGCAAGCAAATCGGGCAAAGTGATTGGTACTGTTGTAGCAATAAATCCAAGTAACGATGCCGATAGGAATGCCAAGATAAGTCTTTTTTGTTTGATCGCTGTTGACAAACGTTCGTTCTTCAATGATCAGCAGCGGTTCAAGTATATTTCAGCTCAGAAATTATCATGCATAAGAAAATGACCTTGCACACTTATGGCAGACGGTTTGGTTTGGTCATAACGCAGAGTTTTCTAATAGACTTATTGTTATTGCCTATATAGGAATAGTCATTACGATCTTAGATAAATAAGATTTCAGGAGGCTTGAATAAGTACTCATACTTTTTCTTAATTCTGTAATGTCTTATTTTTCATACCATGGTATTTCATGGCATGTTCAGCAACACGTTTCGTAATTTTATCGGCGTGGAATATATTTAGATACTTGTTTTAGATAATTTTTGGAGTATCTTGGATGACACTGTCCCGAAGAAGGTCAATTATAGTAACTGGAGCATCTAGTGGCATTGGCAGCGCTGCATCTATAAAATTGGTGGAACTAGGCTACCAGGTGTTTGGACTTGCAAGAAGCTATGATAAGCTTGTATCTCTTTTTTCTTCTGCTTCTGGCAGGCAGCCGAAGATTAATACAAAAAGGGATGAAAATCTTTTTGTTCCAATAGAATGTGACATTACAAAGCCAGAGACGTTTGACAATATCCTAAATACAATTGTATCAGAAGCGACTGGAAACAATGTGTTTGGTCTTGTAAATAATGCAGGATATGTAGAACCAGGAGCAATTGAAGACTTGGATATGAATAATTTGAGAAGCCAGTTTGAAACAAACTTCTTTGGTCTTGTGGGATTTACAAAAAAAGTACTACCACTAATGATGCAACAGAAAAAAGATATGTCAACAGCAGAAGGAAGAATTGTAAACATAAGCTCAATTTCAGGATTGATATCTCTTCCTTTGATAGGAGCTTATTCAGCAACAAAACATGCATTGGAAGCCGTATCTGATGCCCTTAGGATGGAATTATGGGATACTGGCATCAAAGTCATAACAATTAATCCAGGAGTTATTGATACCAATATCTATGAACCCCTACTGACAAAGACACGGGATCTAATTAACAGAAACAAGCAGTCTAGATTTATTGGGGCATACAACAAATATTTCGTTAATAAGAAACATACTGGTTTGGAACCAAATGCAGTAGCTGATGTTATCTGCAATGCCATATCATTACCACATCCAAATCAAAAATATGTCATTGGTTCTATCAAAGAAAAAATGATAACTAAATTAATGCCTTTTATCCCTGATAATTTATTCTACTCTTTAATTTCAAAGCAATTGAACTCAGACCGAAAGAGTACCTAGTAGAGAATTCTTACAAGAAAACATCTGTGGTTTAATTGTTTTTCCTCCAATTGCAGTCGAAGCTACGCAGACCAGTTAATTGTGATATATTCAAGTGTTTTATAGTCGTCACTTCTTATTTGAATACTTCCAGATTGCAGACACCGCTTCATTTGCAACTTTGCTCACAATTCTTGTATTGAAATTGCACGTCTGCTATGTAATTTTAATATGTAATTTTAAAACCTCATTTTCCATTCAAAAGGGTCATTTTAATAATATCAAATGACCTTTCCATCTTGAAGTAAATATCATTCTTGTCAAGATCTCTTTGCCTCATAGTGGAGCAATACTTTACCGCTTTCAAACGCTTTTGATTCAATCAGAGTGTATTTTTGAATCTCGTTCAAGTCCTTAAATATGGTCATACCGTTTCCAATTGCAACAGGATTAATAAAGAAATACATTTCGTCAATAAGTTTTTCTTTAATCAAGGAAGAATCAAACGATGCACCACCATACACGATGATGTCCCTACCGTTTTGGCTCTTTATCTTGTTAACTTCTTCTATGAGATCGCCTGTTGCAATATCTGTATTTATCCACCTAGATTTGTTCAGTGTTTTAGTAAATACAACTTTTGGGGTTTCTATCATCTTTTTAGAGAACGAATACCACGGGTCATCAGGTTTGTTCATCACATCTGACCAGTAAGAGATGAAGACATCAGTCATTTTCCGTCCCAGGAGAATGGTGTCAACAGGCTCATGTAACTTGAATGTATATTTTATGAGTTCATCATCCTTGAGTCCGACCATCCAGTCCATTTCACCGTTTGGCCCTGCAATGCAACCATTTACAGACATATTCACATGTAGTCTTAATTTTCTCATTCTTTATTTCATGTTAATTCGGTTTCTATCATTAAAAAGAGTACTCACAGCTTACTCTGAGCTGTAGAATGGTCTACTATATGATCTATATGCATAATAGATCCATTAGTTGTTTCGCCCTCAAACCTGAAAGTTCTATTGAAGTTAATTATGTCATTTATTTTACTATCGAATTTTGTAAAAAATAGAGTTCCAACCAAGTTACCCGGATTTAGTTGGTAAATCTGAAAATTGGCTGTAAGATCTGCGCTATCATCTAAAATGATCTTTCCCTTACCAGAAAATTCGTAAAGGACATATTTTCTAAAGTTGTCAGACAAATCAGTTAATTATCGATCTGGGACCTGCTTCGGCTTAAATCTTATTGTAAGAATTAATAAAAAGCCTCGCGGCAATAACTTTCAATATCATTCACAAACGAATAGAATCCCCTTGTAAAAGATTTACTACCTTCATGACCGACCAACATTCGAAAGAAAATAATGAAAGGAGCGGTCTATTCATCAAGTGTCTATAGAAGAAAAGCATCCTGCTCAGGACGCTCTTGTTGGAAACCTATCGGATATTGAAAGAAAGAAATGGATTATAAATAGAATTGATAGCGCTCTTGAGAGTTTGCATTTAGGATTAACAATAGGAAGAGAACAATTCAACTCTGTAGCAGAAAAATTTGAAGAAGAGGTGGTAAACTGGAGGAATGCAATCCTGGCCGCAGTAGTTTTTGCTTCGACAACTATTCTTGGAATATCCTCTTACAGTATTTTGAGGGAGTATACTATTCAGTTGCTTATGGCTAACATTCTTATCGGTCTTGTAGCATTTATAGTAATTACTGCTATAAAGGGAAAAATTCATGATAAGATATCGGAAATTGATCTGTCGTTTCTATTAGCGGTCGACAGGTTGGGATTTTTCAAGTTGTATTTTACAACAATGACTGTAGATGTTGAAAATATTGATTTTCAAAAGTTACAATTTCTCCTTCATTATTCATATTTTGCAACTCATGCAGTAAGTGTTGACCAAATAACCAGTTACACTAACGCGTCTAAACTAATATTTTTCGGAAGAAAGATGCGTGCAGAGCTGCGGTCTACAGGAGTGACTTTTGAAAGGAAAGCCGCTCAAGCACTGGCTTCCTATAACATGTATAAGAAAGAATTCGAATATTTTAGCGATGATATGTCTAAATTAGTATATGTGCACGGCTCTTTCTTGAAATATGTTATGAATACTGAGGATACTATAAACAAACGAGAGACAGAGTAGCCTGGAGTCCTGCGAACTCATATTTTGTTACATATAAGCGTGTCCGTAAAATTTCTCAAAATTCATAAAAAGGCTTGTTATGCATGCATTATACAATGTCTATCAGCAGCTAAGCATCATTATAGTTCTCATACACATAATATAAACGCAAAATCCAGAAGTATTCCTTATGAATGATCTATTTTGATTGATGTATTGTCATAGCAATACGCTTACTGAATTCTTGTATTGTCTAATAATCTGCAGACAGCCACAGTATATGTTTCCGTTATTCTATTTGAGATTGGGAGAATCCACCACCAATAAAAGTTCCAATAATACATCACAGACGTTTCTATAAATTTAGCATAGGCAGATTGAAAAGAAAGGACTAACTCCTCTTGATATTTGTCATTTTTAAATTTTTGATAGGTACTATTAGTCTCATGCAACTTTGATTGAATCGCCTTCTCATATTGTTGTATCCTCAATTTACCATCCTCTGAAGCTAGCAAATTTCCTTGAGCATCTTCTTTGAGCCAACTAATAGCCTTAAGGTATTGTATCCATACCGTGACGTATTGCACATTGCTATCTAAACTCTGAACTATCTCCTTTCTGCTCTGGCCTTCATGAATGCACCGAAGGATATAGAGTGCTGTTCCCAGTGCTGAGTCAATGTGACTTTTCTCAATATCATTCTTTTTGTTGACTGGATTCTCTATCATGGGATTTTGATCATCAGTAAGGTTATTTACAATAATATTTATACATACTAGATAGCTGCTATAAGCTTTAACCTAAAAGAGGAGAAATTTATAGACTTTTCACAAATTTGAGGGGTAAAGGTACGTATATGAATAAAGGAAGCTAATGTCTTTTAGGCTTCAATAAAGAAAACTGTAATTCAAGTCCTCTTTTGTCTCCGATCGACATCTGGTAGGTCTCATTCTCTTGTAGAGGTATTAACACTACGCTATCTTTGTTGCACATTGGACATAACTGAGTTGGGTTATCAGTACTAGTACTAGTGCTAGTAGCTGTTTCACTACGTTGTTTTTCCTTGAGGGAGCTGTACAAACTCGTGGCCGACCAAAAACAAGACTCACATAAAAAACATAAACTGACGTTGATACCTATAGAATGCTTTGGAAGACGGTGTTTGGATATTTGTTAAAGACATGACTTAACGACTTATTCCTTAGCATCAATAAGTTTTAGGCTATTTATAAATATTGGTTGCAATTTTTATATAACAAATTGAAATTTTTATATCCAAGATTCTTAATGGTCTTCCACTAAATACTTCCTATGACGCTTTAAGTTATGAATCTAATCCAAGGTTACAATAGTTGAGAATAGATCCAAGCCCTTTAGGACCTTATTAAGGTAGGATGTATATGGCAAGTTAGGCTTGCTGCTGTTGATTAAACGTATTCAAGCAAATTAGAACTACTGTAGTCAGAGATATTAAAAATCTTATTATCTTTTATAAAGAATGCAAGTTAGACTTAAAGCCATCACTAGCGTAATAATGATCATCATAGTGTGGTGAGTTAACTTAAGTAGTATAGAACAAGAACAAACTATCCTCAATTTGTACAATTCTGGAATAGTATCAGAAGTGATAGCGCTTCAGATGGATATGAATGAGAAAGATGTTCTTCGGGTCATTGAAGAGGTAACAAGTAGTGAGAAGGGCAGAGAGAAGAAAGCCCCCACTTTATCGTCATCATTAAGTAGCATCAGAAAGGACTCCGTTCCACTCATAAGTAAACTCTACCTTGACAAAGCAGTTAATATCGATTATGCTATAAAATATGCGCAAACAAGAGTGTGGAAGGCTCTAAAGGTAAAGTCTGATTTTGACATTTCAATGGAGGAAACACAGAACAATTTAAAGAATTACGCGGAGTCAAAAACTACTTTTCTGATTCTATATATCGATCTGGTTGATTCTACTCGGTTGTCTATGACCCTTCCTGTAAACAGGCTTGCTACCATAGTTCGTGCATTTTCGCAAGAAATATCATTGATTATTTCAGCATATGGGGGATATGTCTTGAAGTATATAGGTGATGCAATTCTTGCATATTTTCCCGTGGACTCATCTGATGATTTTCATGCACGTTCTATTAATGCAGTATCATGTGCATGTTCGATGATTAAGGTGATTTGTCAAGGTATAAATCCTATTTTAAACCAATATGACTATCCAGAGCTAAGAGTAAGAATTGGACTAGATATTGGTGAAAATGCAGTAGTCCAATTTGGATGGGATACTCATACGCTTAACGGAAAGGCAATTCTGAGAGATCCTCATTTTGATATATTAGGGTACACAATAAGCATTACTGCAAAAATGACTGCATTTGCCAATCCAGATCAGATTGTGATAGGCCAATTGGTTTACCAGATATTAGATGACCAACAAAAAGCAATGTTTAGACTCTTGCCTATAAGTCCTCAAATTTGGAATTACCTCAGCGACAATACAGGCGGGGGGATATATCACCTATATGGTAGCATAAATAAGAGGGAAGATAATTCGAAAATATGATCTTTGAGATTGACACTGATTCTACCGGTAGCTGAAGTAGCCATTATTACTATAATAATTACCATACCAACTGTTGCAATTGCTCAAGAAGATAGATTTGGTATTTCTGAATTATACCCATCCGCAACAAATGGAACTGAATGGTATTCTACATGGAATAATGGTCATGATAGAACGTTAGAATTTGGTGAGAGGGACTCATACGATGATAGTTTTGAGGTAAGTGGTGAAGTTACGGTTAGAATAGATGGAAGTACTGGTGAGGCCAGTATATCAGGAAACGCTTCACGAATGAGGGTCATTGATATTGATTTTGAAAATGTAGAAATAACATTCTATGCTAAGCGTATTTCAGAAAATAAAGAAGTATCTTACCAAGGATTTGTTGCAGGAGCAAGAAGCAATCACTATACGGATCAAGAGTGTTTTGCTGATACATACTATGGGAGAATGACATATGATGGTAGAATATCATTTGAAAAAGAATTATTTCATGCTCACGGGGACACAGCTCAGTTTCCTCCATTTGAGGAACCTAAATATCTATGGCCTAAAGGCAGTGGGATACCACCAGCAGAGTGGATTGGATTTAAGTTTATAGTGAAAACTTTGCCAGACGAAGGCTCTGTCTTATTGGAATTATATCTTGACCTAACAGACGGCAAAAATGGTGGAGAATGGGAAAAAGTACTAGAGTATAAGGATAAGGGCCAATGGTACGCTGAAGCAGAGGATGGAATATGCAATGATTACCCACATAACAAAATATTGTTTGCACCTGGATTTGTCTTTATAAGAAATGACTTCATTGAACAAGCCGATTACAAGAAATTCAGTATAAGGGAGATTATGTAGGTGTTGGTGCAGCCTTATGCTTTCCCCAATACCATCCATTTGTTTTGTTTTTTTCTTCAGGATATATTACGTCTTAAATAATGAAGAATTATAGCTAGTTCTCCATTAATCAATGAGACATCATTTCATGGATAAAGTGAAAATGTTTGACCTACATTTATATGCAATTAATTAGGATATTATTAATAAGTATATTATGCAAATGTATGATTTTCATGATAATTTAGATACTTCCTCCGATTCTACTACCGTAATACAATAAGCAAAAAACAAGAAAGAAGATAAACGAAGGAAAGAAAGGATTCTAAATGAAACCATTAAAACCGGATAATAATGTTAACAGTAATCAACCAAATAAAATAACTTGCACTAATAACTCTCCCTCTCCCCCTAACTCTGTAAAAATATCAGCATATGCATGGAAAATGCTGGCTATACTCAGCTGCATAGCAACTATGGTAATGTATGCAGAAACAATGCTGATACCAGGTATTCCTGATCTTATCAGAGATTTTCATGTATCGTATAGTATGTCTTCGTGGATCCTCACTTCCTATCTTATAGCAGGAGCTGTAATGACTCCAATAGCTGGCAAATTATCAGATATCTACGGAAGAAAGAAAATCTTATTGGTCATAATGGTGATTTATGCAATTGGAGTCTCTATAGCCGGATTTGCCTCAGATGTATACTTCATGATATTTGCTAGAGCAATACAGGGAATAGGGATGTCAATGTTTCCTATTGCATTTGGAATGATAAGAGATCAATTTCCAAGAGAAAAGATATCGATAGGTCAAGGCGTAATAACTTCGATGTTTGCATCTGGAGCTGTTGTGGGTTTAACCGTAGGAGGAATTATAGTTCAAGACTACGGATGGCAAAGTACATTTTTTACAATAATACCAATTGCTATTTCTCTTCTCATAATAATATGGCGATTTATTCATATAACTGAAAGTAATGGTGCGGATCAAAAGCAAAGAAGACCAGGAACAAAATCGGGGAATAATGTTAGTAACAGAAAAACAAATGGTGGAGACAATATCGTTTTCTCTAAGGCTTCCAATTATATTGACATTAAAGGGGCAATCGCATTAACTTTTACAGTTGTCTCATTTCTGCTAGTACTTACACTTCTAGAAACATCTGGCAGCAATATGGAGACTATTGTGTCTAGTGGAAATGACAATCATCCAGCCGATTTTAGTTTCTCGCTGTATATTATACTATTTCTTATCGTAGGAGTTATTTCATTTACACTTTTTATAATTATTGAAAAACAAGAAGAACATCCATTAGTAGATTTTAAACTCATGCTCCATAAATCAATACTTCCTGCAAACCTGATTATAATGCTAGTTGGATTTTCTATGTTTATGGTTTTTCAAACAGTTCCAATATTAGTCAGAAACCCCGAACCAGTTGGATTTGAAGAAGACGCCATAAGTGCTGGAAAAGTACAACTTCCATTTGCTATTGTGCTGTTAATTTTCGGTCCTACTTCTGGTTTTATAATATCAAAATTAGGATCATTAAGACCAATCATCTTTGGTACTGTTATAACTACCGTCGGTTTCATTGGATTGTTTATGTTCCATTCCAGTGAACTATTGGTTTCGGCTAACCTTGGGATTCTTTCCACCGGGTTATCTCTGACCAGTGTAGGTGCGATGAACGTCATTATACTATCTACACCTGGACAATTCAGTGGCATTTCTCTAGGTATGAGCAGTCTTATGAGAATAGTGGGAAGTTCGATAGGTCCAGCTTTGGCTGGGATGTATATGCAAACGAATCAGACGCTGTTAAATCTTGATGGGATAAGGACCTATTTTCCTTCATCATTGTCATTTAACTTGATATTCTTAAGTGCTGTTATAGTCTCCGTTGTTTCAATAGCATTGGCAATGATTTTGCAACAAAGGGCCTCAAAAATGGCTATACCAAATTTGGCTTAGCATTATTAAGGGCACTTGCAAGGTCTTGTGAATAGAAATATCAATAACACGCTTCTTATACTCTTTTTCTTATACTCTTAATGACCCGATAAGCAGAAGAGAAGATCAACTAAACATTGCACAGAAGTGATCCAACAAATTTTTATGCAGTTATAAAACTGTGCGGTCCAGTTTGTTTATCTCGCCTTGTTTTTTCTTTTCAATATGTTTTCCAATAGCATCTTTTAAGGTGTCGCTAACAACTCGAATTATGCGGGGATCGTTTACTTTGGGAATCACATAATCAAATTTCAAATTGTTACTATCTACCATATCTGCAATTGCAGTTGCGACAGATACAAGCATAGCTTCGTCCAAATTTTTGACTCTAAGATCCAGCAGTGCTCTTAAGATTGCCGGGAATACGACAGCATTATTGACCTGATTAGCAAAATCCGATCGACCTGTAGCCACAATTCTTGCTCCTGCTTTTAAGGCATCGTATGGAAGTATTTCTGGATTAGGATTACTTAGCGCAAATACAATTGGGTCATTATGCATTGATCGCACCATTTCATTGTTTAAGATGTTGCCTTTTCCTGACACTCCAATAAATACATCAGCTCCTCTAAGAGCATCAGTAAGGCTTCCATTTAATTTCGTGGGATTAGATTTAACAGCGATTTCTCTTTTGTATTGATTATCAATGCCGCTTACCCTGTTTTCATATATTGCCCCTATGCTATCGGTCACAACAATATTTCTACATCCTGCTTCCTGCAGTATTCTAAATATACCATATCCAGCTGAGCCCGCTCCGGCTATTACTACCCTTATGTCACTAATCCCTTTGTGAAGAATCCTAAGAGCATTTATTAATGCAGCAAGTGTAATTACCGCAGTACCATGTTGATCATCATGGAAGACAGGTATTTGGAGTTCATCGTGTAGTCTTTCCACAATTTCTAAGACTTTTGGTGATTCTATATCTTCAATGTTTATTGCTCCAAATACAGGCTGTATTGCCTTTACGAATTTAATTATGTCCTCCTTATCCTTCATATCTATGCATAATGGGAATGCGTTTATGCCACCTAGAATCTTGAACAGGACTGATTTCCCTTCCATTACTGGAGACGCAGCTTCTGGGCCAACATTCCCCAAACCCAGAACTCTTGTCCCATCACATACTATGGCCACATTATTCCATTTTGATGTAAAATCATACGTCAATTCCTTATTCTTACTTATTTCTGCTGCAACATCTGCTACTCCTGGAGTATATATTAAACCAAGGGTCCCTTTCTCATCATCAAAGATATTATCAATAGAGACCCGATTTTGGATTTCGATTTTTCCTTTCAGAAGTCGATGAAGATTAATGGCATCATCCTTTGTGTTCAAGCTGAACTTGGTATGTGTAATTTTCTACATATTATTTTTTTGTCAGATTAACATCGATATTTCGAGGTAAAATCAGAATAATACACAATTATTGCTATTCAACAATTGATTCAGCTATAACATAATGTGTATTCGTATGTGGTCTTTCCGTAAACGGGTAAGTTTAATTTCAGTTGAGATAACTGAGCGAGCTAATTGAGTAATAGCAATCGACTCTTAAGATCTTTGATTGTATGTCTCAAAGTTACATCAGTTATCCCTGCTGCTTGAGCAAAGGATGTTTGTGACCTCTTGCCATTATTGTTGTTTTCATTTTTCTTGTTATTATTAATACTTTCATTGATGTTATTGTTAAGATATGAAATATACAAAACAGCTGCTGCTAATCCCATGGGATTCTTTCCAGCACTTGCCTCTTTCCTAATAGCAGTTTGCATAATGTTCAGGGCTTGTCTTGTAATCCTTTCACTTAGTTTCATCTTGTTTGCTGCCTTAACTACGCATCTCATAGGATCAAGCATAGGCGTTTTAATGTCTAGTTCTGTAAGCAAAATACGATAGCTTTGCGAAAGAGTTTGTGGCTTTACATTAGTACCTTGAGCTATATCTCTTAACGTTTTTCCAACCCCAATTTCTCTACATGCAATGTATATGGCAGCGGCAAGCATAGCTGATACTGTTCTTCCTCTAATCATTCCCCTGCTCTGAGCTTTTCTGTAGATGTATGCTGTTTTCTCAACTACGGAATCAGGTAACGCCAGTTTATCCTTTAATGAATCAAGTTCGGCAAAGGCCCTTTTGAGACTTCTATCTGTAGAACTATACAGTTGGGTTCTATAGTCCAATATCCTCAATCTATCAATTGTAGGTTTAATAGAAGTAGCAATTCTATTTCCGGTATAATCTCTGTCTGCTCTTCCAATTATAGTCGATAAACCCATATCATGTCTTGCCAGGGAGGTTGGCATTCCCGTTCTTATTCTACTGTTATTATTTGATTGTTCTAAGTTGAAAATACGCCATTCAGGTCTCATTTCCAGAGCTTTCTCTGAGGATATTACTAGACCACAATTATTACAGATATATTCACCAGATTCAGGGTCTGAAATCACATTGCTATTACTATAATTAACATTACAATTAGGACATACAATCTTTGGATATATGGAGATTGTATCTTGTTTTGATGTCTTGTTCATATACATCTATATATAGGCACATTCTACTTTTTATAGTATTGTATCCAAATTTTATTAAAAGACAG
>JAREAI010000282.1:0-3928 GCA_029240435.1 Nitrososphaeraceae archaeon
AACGGCCCCTGTAACCAAATATGCTGTAAGAATCCAAGATGACATGCTGTATGAAACCTGAAAATCCCGTATTATGTCGGGGATGGCAGGAATCAACATTGTTTCAGCATACATCGCCATAGTAGCTATCGAGCTAAGAATTACCAGCAGTTTCCAAGCGTAGGTAGATACCTTTGTGTTTGAAGAAAAAGATGATGAATAATTTGGATTTTGCGCCTCCTCTCTATTAGAGGTTTTATTTTTTTTTCCTAACGGATTTTCCAATTTTGATTTTTCTCTCTCTCCTCTTAACTTGCCTTTGCTTTCTTACCTTCTATTTCTGATTTGTAATGTCTAATCCTATGCTGCAACTAACGAAGTCACCTTCACGTTTGATGTTGCTGATAGTAATGACGTTGCCTTTACTGTTGTTGAACTATTAACATCTGCATTATCAAAATTAAGTCTTAGGTTAATCCACATTTTTTCCATATCCTCCTGAATATTCTAACTCTTGTCTCTGGAATATTAGCTAAAGCAAGTTGTAAAATCCTAATAGCATAATCAATGGTTTTATCCCATACAGAATCTACTTTTTGTGTTCGATAAATCCTATTGTTCCTTCTGTCATTTTGGTATACTCTTCTTTCGACCAATCCATCTGATTCCAACCTATCAATTATAGGTATCAGAGTCGGAGCTTCTAATCCCAATTTATCAGCGATCTCTTTCGGTGTTAGACCATCTTGGTTTTTTTGAGCGTTAGGAGTACTCTCCACTGACCGAAAATGATACTAACATTCTTACATAACTCTGAAGCCAGTGCCTTTGCCAAAGCCCTTGCAGTTTCCTTTATGATAAAGCCAGCATTATTTTGACAATCGAAACTAGTCGTATTTTAAACACAAAAAATTAGCATACAAATAATTAGATATAAAGCTTTTGAGTATGTAAAAGGTTAACTCAGAGAAAAAGTCCATATAAATGTGAACTCCATACTGGTAGTGATTTCGCTTCGGAAAGTGTTGAACTTACATTAGAATCTTTACTTGTCTGAAAAACAATTATTGAAATACTGCTAAAAACGCGATTCAAGTCCTTCTGCATATGATTCTAGTGTACTTGAGTCTATCGCGATAACTCTTTTTTAGTGGATTTATGGAGTGTATATAGTGTATGTTTTCTCATTCTATAATTTTTTGGAGATAGCAATTTGTATTTTTTCTGCTATCTCTTTTGCTACCCTTTTTATGCTTTCTGGATTTTTATTTCCAATTTCTTCAGATATTAAATCATACTCCCATTTGTTTTCTGCCTTTTTAATAGATCCCCCAGCATTTTCACCATTTGTTTTGAACTTTTTCATTATCGCAATGTGTGAAAAAGTCTCTCCAATAATGGCACCGTGAAAATGCAACGTATTAGCAGGTATGCATACTGTATCTCCCTCTTTTTCGAAAAAGATAATATCATTATCATCAATTTCAAATTTAGTTAAACTGGTTCCATGTATTACTCCAACAACTCCTTTTCCATTTGTCGCTATAAGTATTTGATCAGATTCATGGTAATGTAATGTGGTTAGAGCACCATTTTGAAATATTACATGGTACATTTCCTGTTCTGCAGAATTACCTTCACCTAAAATTTCTCTTATTATGACGTTTCCAGTAAAATAATTCTCATTTATCTTTTTCTCTTTAGCTGTATGTATATTTTCCTTTTGCATAGACTTTTTCTATTTTGCTTCGAAATTATAAAGATTTCAAATATAAAAAGATAATATATTTGGCTAGAGTTGTTTATGATATATAGGAAAACTTTTTTCCATATCAAATAAACCTGCTGAACAGTTATCTGCACTAATATGCTTTCTATTTGTTAGACAGTTGAAGTTCTGGACATTCATGCTATATAATAAAAAGAATATCTTGCATCTAAGCATTAGAGTTAAGAATCGAAATTGGACAAGATGCTGCAATGATTCTCTAACAAAGAATAGCAAATAATTGAAAACAATATACTTTGATTAGCCTCAATTGATAAGCCAACTATAAATAAAGACAATGAACTACTTGTAGAAATTAAGCATTGATGTTTGCTGTTCTAATTTGTATCTTGTTGAAGATACTCTCTTTCAGTAAATTTACACTAATTCCAGATCATAAGATAATTGGTATTATCAAAAGTATTGAGCATTCTAGATAATGTATAAAAGAATTGTGTGTAGCAGAGAGAGATTTGCCCTTTAACTGTGTATCATCATCTTGATGTGTAAATATTATAATGTATAATGTAAATCTTTAGTTATATAAAAAAGCAAATCAGTCAATTGTTGACATACGGAATATATTTGCGACAGAGGAATTTGCCTATCAACACTAGTCGTATATATATACACATACACGCGTACATATACTCATTTATATCTACCAACACAAAAATCGAGAATACTTTAAACGCAGTGATCGTCAAAAAGAGCATATCTGAAGATCTCAGTGATTTTTTTATTGTGTAAAATCTGGATTAGATTTGCAATATGGAGATTATGACGAATTCAATATTGACGACGGTTATTTCAGTACGAATTCGAGATAGTTTAACAAAAGATCATCATAGAGATGAGAAAAACCTGTCAATTATTGTTAGAGATCGAGTTAAATGGTTATGAGTATATCGCAGCTTCATGATATAGACATTATCAACTTTTCAAAATAAGAATTTACCGAATGATTATTAATGCCATACTATTTTCATTGACATAACCTTTCTGACGATTATAATAATAATTGAATATTCTTTATATAAAACACTCTCTACAAAAGTCTCAATGAAAAGCAAAACAATTTTGCGACTTGCTGCTTCAATATCTCTTCTAGCAACACTAGTATCAACCACTGCTCTATCAAATCAGGCTACAAGTATCACAGCATTGTCACAAACGGGTCCTTCTACTGCTTCTACTGCTACTTTTGGTATGGATGGTGTAATAAGTTCTCTAATTCTTGGAGTACCAGCAAATACTAAGACTATTGATATGACTACTGTACAAAAATTTATTCTATCAGGTGATTGGAGTATGAGTGTAGACCAAGGGAAATTAACAAATTTTAATGCAAACTTTTATACAGGTCCTGTTAATGGAGCTAACAATCACACTCATCAATTAAGTAACTTTAGAGTCAATAATAACAGTTCTATTCAGCTCAGTTCAGATAATAGCCTATCGATCTCAGGTATTTTAAATGTTGGAACAGCGGGTAATAATGCATGGAATAATGTAAATACAACAGTAGTCATTTCTAATGGTAGAACAATCAGTATTAGTCTAGATGACGATGATACTCAACGCCATTTTATGGATCAGCAAATCTATGGAATTGTTAAAGAAATCAAAAATGTATAGATATTTATTTATTTAAAGGCAATTCGAAGAAGTAATAAATCTATTCTTCACCCGATGATTATACTTTCAGTAGGTTATGAAGAAAGTTAAGTGAAAGCCATTGTTCTGCGCAATATCATAATAATTATAATATATGTATATCCTGCTTTCTAAAGATGAAATAAAGAAAAATGAGAATCTTGGCTATTACAAAAGTATTTGAACCATCAAAAATGCTTCTGCTTTTTATTACAGAAGATAAAGAGAAGACATAGGCAGTGAAGAAGGTATTTTGTTGTGGATCTATTAGTTAATTATCAGTTAATAAAGAAAAACCCTAATGCAATTATTATATAGACGGCAGTTAACATTACACCTTCAAACCAGTTGCTCTTACCATCATGAGCTATTAAGTTTAATATTATTGCGGCAAGAAGAACTGCAGCGATCTCAAAGAGTGTAAATACTAATGTAAATGGCTGCCCCATAATTATGCCAATTATCACAAGAATTGGAACTACAAATAGTGCAATCTGTGTACCTGATCCTGCAGCTATGCCTATT
>JAREAI010000283.1:0-3925 GCA_029240435.1 Nitrososphaeraceae archaeon
GTCGGCCCTCTTATCAGAGGAATATTGTCAATATTTCTAACGAATGTGTGCAATAATTCTGGTGCATCATCTGCCTCTAGATCATGAAAAAGGTCCAATGCAAGTTCATCAGCCTCGCCAATCACAACTGTATCAATTCCATGGATCTTCATTCTGTCAGGCTTAGCCAATTCCCATGAACCATTTCCACCGACGACGACTTTAAAGTCATACTTCTTTTTTAATTGTATAATCGAAGCACACATCTTCTTAAATTTCATAGCAACGTAAGACAGTTTTTCTGGAGACATTGTTGTAGTAACTGGTGCCATACCTAGTGGATCCATTACATTAATACCCACCACTTTTGTATCTGATCCTATACATTTATCAAGCATCTCTGGATGAGCAAGGAAAATATCTTCACGCTTGTATTCTTTCAAAAGGGCTCCTTCAATCCGTCTTAATCCACATTGGGCAACCTTAACCTCTCCGGTACTTTTGTCGGTCTCGACGCTTGGACAAAATAATTTATCGAAGACAAATTCAGGCACTAGTTCATAAGGTCCGCATGCAATGAATCCGTAAAGGAAGTTTCCTCTATAATTGGTCATCAGACTGCGGTCCGCTGTTAAAACTATATGTCTACCAGCCGCCATTTCTATTCTGTATCCTCTGCATTTCCTCTACAGATTCGATATAAATCTATTACCATAACGTTTCTACTATGGTCTGTAGGTTATCCAGTTTAATTAATCAATAGAGACCTTTTCTGTGACCTCTAACCAGTATGGACTTGAGCTGTCGATGGTCAAGAATACACAAAGCATCTGAAAATTTTACCCATTTATAGTCATCGTGTTCTTTTGAGATGGTTACATTCCTAGTAGTCGTAGTTGCAAAATAAAATCTGACCTCCTTTTCTGATTTCATCCCATCAGCTTTGAAATAAGAATAATGGATTCTACCTATATATGATTGAATATACAAACATACTAGTCCTGTTTCTTCGAATACTTCTCTTATTAGGGTCTGTATTTCTGTCTCCCCTTTTTCTTTATGTCCCTGTGGAAAACCCCAAAACCCTCTTCTATTTTTCAGGAGTAAAAATTCAGATTCTGCATTTTCCACGGAAGTGCAATATCTTATAACTGCCCCAATAGACTGCTCAAGTGCCACGCTATATCAATACTGAGAAATTAGGATAATTATAATATTGTTACTTTATCTTAAACGTATTAATATCCTAATAAAACTGTTGATTAATGCAGGGCCGGTCGTCTAGTCTGGTAGGATACGGCATTGGCATTGCTGAGGTCGTGGGTTCGAATCCCACCCGGTCCAAATCTTTTGCATATTTAATCAATATTGAATTTAAATACTAAAAATCTCCTTGATTTTGAAGGCCACTCGACGTTTATGTATAATTTGGTAAATTCTAAATACAGATTTGGTTTTTGAATCATAACCTATTTTTACTATATGTCTAAAGGTTTCTAATTTAGAGTTTACAATAATATTTCCTATACCTTCATTTTTCTCCTTAATTTTGTCCATTATTTTTTTAGGAAGATACATAGGAAAAATATATGATCTTGCATACGCTAATCTTTCGCCGGTATTTTTATTGATAATACATATCTGTCTTTTGATCAACTCAGGAGTTTCTTTTTGTTTTAAAATTTTTACTTCGGTTTTGGAGTTAGTCAATATACTCAATATTTGCTCTATTGTTCCAGTTTCCGAGATAAGGATTTTAGTATAGAGAGGAAGTGCGATGTCGGCTTTGCATTCCAGCTCGGCTATCTTCTCTAAGATATACCATCCAAAATCTTTTATAGTTACTGAAACAACAACCAATTATTTTTTTACAATAATATACAGAATTAAAAACTATCTGGCTACCAATCTAATAACAACCAAGATGGTACTAAAAACTATTGTTCCTAAACTAACTATTTTAAGTCTAGTTTCGAGTTTTTTCATTCTGTTTTTGTGACGTCCATTTCTTCTCAATTCTTTATATGGTCTAGATGTTCTAATTTCGATATAACTTTCCAGACCTGCGATTAAACATACAATTAGTGATAAGATTCCAATGGAATTAGTTTGCATAATAAATCCCGCCAGTACTGGTAATACTCCCCAAGAAACTGCGAACCAGAAGTTATTATGAAAAAATCCTTTGAACAGTTCCAAATTATATGCAAAAACAAAAAATCCTTCTAGTATGGCAACTATGGAAAGTAGTGGTACATAAAAAATTATATAATAAACTCCAATAGTATATGCAACGGTTAGACCTGAAATTGTTAACAACCATAATTGTCGTTTGTTGAGGTAATTCCCCCATGGCTTAGTTTTGGAGCCCAAGACATCAGCGGCATGTGCTGACAGTCCTAGTGCTAGAGCATAAATAACAGATAGAGCAATAACTCTTTCCCACAATACGATAGGAGAGAGCAGAGAACCGATTATTGTAAAGGATATGCACATGCCTGTATATGGAAGAAATAGCATTCCTATAAAAATACGAAACTTTATAGGCCCGAATTTAGGCACAAACCACTCATTTAAACGGGTATCTTTATTCAAGGCTTTTTTGCTGAAACAATTGCAGCCGTTCCTACAGTATAAAAATCGCAGGAAATGCTCGTGAATCCTGTCTGTTGTACAACATACATCATTTCTTCTACCCATTTAGTATTTCTTATAACTTTATTCAAGTCTCTAAATACAACTGCCCAAGAACCTACAAAGTTACCAATTATTTGAAGAACTACAAAATATGCATCCCATAAGGTTCGAATAATAACATTTTGTGGATAAGTAAAGTCGTGAAAAACTATGATGCCATTATGCTTTAATACACGCCAACATTCTTCTATTAATTTTCTCATATCCACATATTTGGCCAGATATGATGATATGATAGTATCAAAACTATCGCTTTTATAAGGTAATGTTTCTGCATTACCGTTAATAAAGAAGTCGTGTCTTCTTTTCTTTTTTGCAATTTTCAAATAATCTAAGGCTAAATCCAAACCTATTACTTGTTTTTTATCACTTTTTGATAATAGCGAAGAAAGGATTCCAGTTCCACAAGCGAGGTCGAGAATATTTTCTCTTTTATCAAGGATGCTTAATATATGATTTTTCCAAAGATAATCCTGTCCAAAGGTAGTAATACGAACGATAGAGTCATAACTAGACGCAGTCTTAGAATTAAAGAATTTTCTAGCGTTTTTATGTCCCTCATGTAGTTGCAATATTTCTTATTTCTATTACATATTGCATACTAATATATATTGAAAACTTATACGAGGAAATCACCGTATATTAAAGGAATAATTTGTATTTTGTTAACTGGCAAAGAGATATATCTATAGAATATCTTCGTGGACGGAAAGTGGTTGTCAAAAGAAATAAATCTACTAAAGTTTTTCACGAATATCTCTTAATATTCACTTATACACTTGCGTCCATTTTATTGGCTCACCCCTCTGCTCCTCCTCTTCTAGGAAAAGTTATGATACATAACGAGGGTTATGATATGAGAAGGAATCTACAAAAGTTAGGGATTCCTACGCCAGAGCTCATTTCAATTTCAGATTCCGTTATCATTGAAGAATATATACAACAAGGAGACCTGTATAGAGCATTTTCAGAGGGTGAAAATTCAACATTAGCCTTCCAAGCAGGAGTTTTAACTGGGAAATTGCATAAGGCAAATTACGTTTTTACAGATAACAAGTCCCAGAATTATCTCGTGGCATCAGACAATTCTCTCATAAGAACGGATTTAGGATTCATACAAAAAAAAGGTTCAATATTTTCACGGAGTGTTGATATTGCTTCATTTCTTGCCAGTGTAATAGATTTTGGGAACTCTCAATACGAGGCAATAGAAAGGGGTTTTTTCTATGGATACAAATCAGAGACAAAG
>JAREAI010000284.1:0-3902 GCA_029240435.1 Nitrososphaeraceae archaeon
AAAACCCAAATGTTTGAGAATAGGACATTTAGAACAGGGACATTTTCTAAAAGTAGTTTATACTGAATTGTAATCCAATTTGTTATAGCTACAAACAATGCTATATACGCTGAATAAAACTGCCTAGATTCCCAGAATCTGCGCCCTGCCCATTGCAGTATTCCACCATAGTGCTTAAGAGACATAAATTTCAAGTTAATACAATCCTCTTTTGATTATATAGTTTTGGAAAAGATTGTGTTTATTAGAATATAGCAACTTTCAAATAAAATGATTGGTATTTTTCTTTAATATGAGAATAAAAATTCCCTTAGCTCTGGCTCTTCTTTATTTGATTTCCTCTTCTATATGGCTTATACGATTTTTTTATTTTAGAATACACAGAAAGGAATTACTATGAGAAAGAAATTTTGAAAATTTAGATAATTCTATTTATTGTATATATATAATAAGCAATCTAAGCAATAGATCATGAGACATAAGAGAACCCATCTTTCAAATAGTGCATTTATTAGAGCTGGAGTCGTGCACTATAACATGGAAGCCTACGGAGAGAATCAGTAGATTCCCGGATGTGGCGAGCATGTTGGTCTACATTCTATCAAAGCACTTGATGAAATGGGATGTAAGGTTTTCCTTTGTGCAAGTGCATATCCAAAAAAGGAAGAAACTATCAAGAGGATAGGAATTGATATTGAAGACTCCATAGATGGATTTGTAAAGGCTATTGGCCGTAATGAGATACTTCCATTTCTTGGAGCCTATCAGAGGATGGTGTACACTTACTCTTTCTTCAAGAAACTGATCAAAGAACATAAACTTGATTTTGTTCTTGTAACTGGAGGATCAACTCTTATTCCAAAGTCCATGGCAGATAAAACCATTGTCTACGTTCACTATCCTGTTGATCTAGAAGTTATGCATCAACGTTATCTAAATAATAAAATGAAAAAGATTTACATTAAACCTTGGCTATTTATTTCAAATAATCTTGATTATATTAAAAGATCTACCATAATTACAAATAGCAATTACACCAGAGATGCAATAAAAACGGCATGGGGAATCGATGCTACGGTGATATTTCCACCATGCCCACAATATTCCTTTCCATTAGCAGATCAAGTAAAAAAAAATGTTGTATGCTCTTTAGGAAGGTTTACACCAGAGAAAAACTATGAAATGATACTTCAAATTGCACAAAGACAGTCTAATACACAATTTGAACTTATTGGAAGCATTACTCCAGATAAACTTTCATATCTTGAAAAACTAAGGAATAATGCACCAAGAAATGTCATTTTCCATGTAAATGCAAGCATAGAAGAGAAAATAGAAGTTTTAAAGAGATCCAAGGTTATGTTACATAGCTTTATAGGAGAGCATTTTGGAATTGCGCTTATTGAAGCCATGAGCGCCGGACTGATTCCAGTGACACATGATTCAGGTGCTGCGAAAGCTGATGGTCTTGTGCCTAGAAAATTTAGATACAATGACATAGATGAAGCTGTTGCATCAATTACTAACGCATTTTCTTCATGGAATATAGATGAAGCTCAGAGATTACGAGAATATGCCACAAGGTTCTCAGCAGAATCCTTTAGAGCAAATATAAAGTCATTCATATCTAATTGGATTAAATTAAACTACCCACCCTAGAAAATATTGAAAGCTAAATTCAGCTAAGGATAACGTAATAACATTTCACATTTAACTCTATCTCTATATAGAGTTGCCATCATCTTTATACAAGTTGTAATTACGTGTGAACCATAATAGTTAACACATTTCTTCATTGTTGTCAACAACATTAATCTTTTGGTACTGCTTGAAAATCTTGTCGTTTTCAAGTAAATGTTTAAAAGTCGTAAATTTTTTATTCCATTCGTTATTCTTCTCAATTCTTAAATCACCAATACCTCTTACCATCTCTTCTGATCTCTTTCTGACAATTTCTATTGCTTCTTGGATTTCCTTGGGAGAATTATCTACGTGCACAGTACCTTTATAGAAATATCGCTTCAGTGGAGGCCAGTCAGAAGTTATCAAAGGTTTTTGAAGTGCAAGTGCTTCATATGCACCTGCTAACATCGTCTTATTTCTCTTTGTAAGAACCATTATCACATTAACGCCCTGAAGTAAAGAGACATAATCATTATAATCTAAAAATCCAGTAAAGATTACATTGTTTATCTTCTTTCCTAGAAGATGTTTGGCTGCTTTCAATATGTCTCCAGTTATATAAAATAGTATTTCAGACATAGTGGCAGCTGCATCAAGGATCTCTTCCAAAGGCTCGTCAGGCGCAAAGGAGGATATAACAGCGACCTTGAAAAACTTGCCATTTTTCTCAACACCTTTTTCCTGTGTTTTTTTCATTTCTATTTCAAAGTTTGAAAGCGGATCTTCTAATACTATTATCTTTCTTTTAATATCAGAACAAACACTATCCTTTAATTCAGAATTGGTAACGATAATCATGTATACTTTCTTCATGATCCATCTGTTTAACGGTTGAAGATATGACCAAGGCTTGTCAAAAGCTCCTGTATGCATATCTATTGCTATATTGCATTTTGCGCCAGTTAAGTACTGATAGATTATGGTGGCTAGGGCACAAAATATCGGCGGGATTTGACAAATTATTATCTGCGGTTTTTCCTTCTCTAATATAAGTAGTGTATTTGTAAATAATTTGATATATTTAATCGGTGAATATATTTTCTTTTTAAATTTGTAACTGATTAAATACAGTTTAGCATCCAAATGTTCAGCTAGGTTCTTTGCTCTGATACTATGGGGAGCCCAAACTAGGAATACTGTTTTTAGAGGATCCTTCCTATCAGAGTATATTTCATTATTATCATTATTTATCTTCTTAAACATAAATTCTCGTAAACTTATAGCTAGGTTAAAGCACTTAAAGATATAATTATTTTTATAATAATATATATCAAGATTATTTAGATATCTAGATGCATTAATCAACCTTTTAATAAAAGTGATATGTAGTAAGTATAATAATTCCAATTATTAAATCCAAATAATTAACTCTTATTTTTATTCTTACTAAATTGATAATTCATATAGGTATAACTATGTTATCGTTAATTTGCAGATAAGGTAGCAAGATCCTTCCTATAGACGGCGTTAATAAAAGCATCGACTATTGTAATAGCCTTTTTTACTAATCCAAATCAACTACATTGTTGTCGGTTGATCTATTTATTCTAAAGGTTAAAGAATGTCACAGTAGATCTTTAAACGGATAATTTGGCATTAAAAGCGAAGATCTACCCTATCAGACGTCATCCTTCATTACTAAAAGATATTTTTAAAGGAATGAGATGGGATTACATAGAATATAAAGCAAGAACACTCGATGAAAAAGAGACCTCTAACTTCATATCGCATTTAAAACAAACTTACCCTTATTACATAAATCTACATGATAAACCAAAGTTAAATAGATTATGTTATGTTGAAGATTGGAAAAATGGAGAGATAAAAGAGACACTTTCGCAATTACAAAAGCTAAACCCACAAGGCTTTATTCATAGAAAGGATTGGGAGTGGGCGCTTGGTATAGTAGCCATGCGTAGATTTGACAAATTAACTAAAAAAAGTACAGCAATAGGTGTTGGATCGGGAACAGAACCAATTCCATTCTATCTAGCAAATAATATCAATCATGTGTATGCGACTGATCTTTATGATGCAAAAGACTGGAAAAAAGCAGCCCCATCAGATTTTCCTGAAAACCCAAAGAAGTATGCACCTTTCCCATATAATGAAGATGCCTTAACAGTATTAAGAATGAACGGGACTAAACTTGAATTTCCTTCTGAGAATTTTGATATAGCATTCTCTTTTTCTTCTATAGAGCATTTTGGTGGAAAGAA
>JAREAI010000285.1:0-3899 GCA_029240435.1 Nitrososphaeraceae archaeon
ATTTACTTCAAGATGAAATTGAATACCGACAGCACTACCAATTCTAAATGCTTGAGGATATAGTTTTGAGGTTGCCATGACAGCTGCGCCTCTGGGAAGATCATAGGTGTCTCCATGCCACTGAAATACTCGTATGGTTTTACTTCCTATACCGTTAAACAAATCCTTTTCTCCAATGTCAGTTATATTAACATCATACCAGCCAATTTCCTTTCTCACACCTTTATACACTGTTCCGCCTACTGCCTGAGCTATAAGCTGCGATCCCAGGCAAATACCTAAAACAGGGACGTTCTTTTTTATTGCATCTCTGATCAGAATTTCTTCCTCTTTCAAATAATTTATTTGCTCATAAACTGACATTGGTCCTCCAAGAACGACAATTGCGTTATAACTTTCTGAATTGACAGGGATCGTATCTGTCTGTGCGTCAATGTTTTTAATTTTATAACCATCTGATTGAAATAATTCTTTTAACGTCCCTAAAGTCTCACATTGAATATTTTGGATTGTGAGAATGTTCTTCATTGTTGTGTATATATTAAATATAGGATCAATAATATTTTTTATATATTTTCTATTTCAATCAAGATCAGAATGATTTATTGATATTAGATTCACGGAGGCTCATTATTTGAGTAGATGCTCTATCATACATGCTTCGGATATCAAACCACATTTCATAGAATTTTTAAATGGAAGTAAAATTTTATTATCGACAGTGGATAAAAAACACACTTTTAGTGGAAAGAAAATCGAGCCTCCGAATATTCATTCAGGAATGACGGTTTCACAATTGATTGATTTTTTTGCTTCCACAGGATATAATGCTCGGCGACTTGCTGAAGCAGCAGAAATTATCAAGGATATGATCGACACAAATTCTACTATATGTTTGACCTTATCCGGTGCAATGACTCCAATAGGATTAGGTAAATCAATAGGCACTATGATTGAACACGGTTTTATTGACTGGATTGTCTCAACTGGTGCCAATGTTTATCATGATATGCATTTTGCATATGGTCTGCCTGTGCGTCAAGGTTACTTTGAAGTAGATGATGATATTTTGTATTCAAAGCAAATCGTAAGAATATATGATGTATACATAAAGGAGATAGAAACATTACAGACGCAGGATTATATCGTTCAAAATGAAATTAAGAAAAAGTCAAATGAAATACCGAAGGTTGCATCAACTGCGGATATAGCCTACGCATTAGGAAAGGCTACTAAAGAGAATTCAACTTATCCTGAAAAATCATTTCTTGTTTCTGCATATCAACAGAATGTCCCAATATATATGCCCGCTATCAGTGATTCTTCAATTGGTCTTAATCTGCTCCCATTATTATTTGAGGGAAAAGAAATACTCCCAAATGTAATTTTAGATGTTGCAGAGTCAGCTGCGATTCTTTGGAAGAGCAAGAGATCTGGTGGCGTCGAATTAGGCGGTGGCGTTCCAAAAAACTTTTTCCAGCAAACTGGACCAGCATTATATCAAATATTGAAGATAAAAGAAGGTGGACACGACTATCTCATTCAGCTTACTGATGCAAGACCTGACACAGGTGGTCTATCTGGTGCGACTTTGCAAGAAGGAAAGAGCTGGGGTAAAATCAAGACATCACACAGAGGAAATGTAATAGTTTATGGAGATGCTTCTGTCTATTTTCCACTCTTGTGCTCTTATGTACTCTCGGAATGCAAACCAAGAAAACATAAGGAGCTTTATAAAAAGAAAAATTCATGGGTGACGCAGATGAAACAACTGTACATGAATAATAAAAAATTGAAGTGACTGGCTGACAATATCTGAAGTATTGTTAAGGAGAAGGAATAGTTTTAAAGATGCATTTCCGACTCCTTTGGATTATGAAAGATCTGAATTGTATGACACATTGATATTAGGAATAACCGCCAATGTCCTATGGAAAATTTGCAAGAATAATTCAGAGAGGGTATCTATATTCTATTTATATGAACTAAATGTGATTTAGGTAATGAGACTAAAACTGAACTTTAGAAAGATTGTTGAAACCTGTATATATTCATATGAGTTAGAAAAAATGAAGAATTTTTATGTGAATGCTATAGGGCTCCAATTGATCTCTGAAGAAAAGGGGAGACATGTGTTCTTGAAGGTAGGAAAAAGTATGCTATTGATCTTCAATCCAAAAAATACAATGGTCGAAAGCAATAGTATATTTCCAATTCATGGTGCAATAACTCCGCCTGCAATAATTCATTTTGCACTAGAAATAGAAAGGGAAGATTATGAGAATTCAAAAACCGTATTGAACCAAAACAAAATTGAAATTGAAAAAGAAATAACATGGAAAGAAGGAACAAAATCTATCTATTTCAGAGATCCTACTGGCAATCTGGTTGAGTTTATCACTCGGGATACTTGGCCAGTAGAAGACTGATTTTAATGTGTGTATTGTTATGTTCTGTTTTAAAGTAAAAATTAGAACCTAATTGTTGCGTAGTGTATTAATATCATGTGAAAGAAGAATTTAATCGAACTCTCTTCATATGTTTATTTCTTTAGTAATGCGATTGTGATAGTTTACGATGTCTTTATGATATCGAAACAACTTTATATATATATATACATAATTATATCTATATATATCTACAGCATAATATGTCCAACTAATACAAGTAGTAGTTTCGGCTCCACCTCTCTCTGAACTAATAAATCTAGGAGGTAATTATAAGCGGTTATCATGCGATTAAATGGAGATCCCAAGGAACTAATTCAAGAAGAGAACTAACAATCGCATGAGAGAAAAATATATCATTCCATAACTTCTATGCAGAGTTGAATTGATAACAAATGTTAATATCTAAGCTGACGCTTTTTCTTTTTTGTAATATTCTAATTATACACTTCTATGATTATAAGTAACTACTGTTTCTTCTATACTATTGCTATTAATAGGTGCAAAAATTCAGAAAATTTTTTCTTAACTCTAATAAACGATGACAAAGATATAATGTTCCCAGTTCTGTCAACAGGATATGAAATAGGGAAAGCCCTAAGAATATCCTTACTGTATTTCACAACATCATAGGATAGGTGAGAGAGGATCCCTCCTATCTTATGAATACTATGATATGAAAGAGAGATCTGTCCCACCAACCTATGGAGGCAAATATATCATTCTGTCATAAACATTATAGGATGCTAAACATAAGACGATGGATATTAAGATAAGCTAAAGATAAGATAACGGATGCCAAAGAAAATGTGTCTTATTCTAGCGAGAAGGAAGAGGCTTTGAAGAAACATGATTCATTCACAGAGTATAGAGAAAAAGAGTAAAGAGAAAAAGAGGCAATGACACCAGCCAAATGAAAGAGCATGAACCAACTACTGTAAAAAGATAGATGATCGAAAATATTGATGAACAGGACAAGAAGTGCGAATTTTAAAGAAGCAAAAGAAATAGAAGGTGGATAGGCTAAAGGTGCTCTGCTGGTGTTACTCAAACGAATGAATAATAAGTAAGAATAACACAATAAAATAGAAGAATATTATTTGATAACAATCGGTTATACTAATAACAACAAAAGTTTAGAGGAACATAGGAAAACAACTACTATTACTGAGAATACAATAGACGGATCAAGATCAATAACCAAATCAGAAACCACCGGTAGCGGTAAGAAGATTGCCCCAAATCACAACAGCAACATAGATTCTAATTCTTCATCAATAAATCAAGCGAAAGCAGAGAAAAAAAGAATCTTTTTACCATTGATATGACATTGCCTAAGGGCTGGAAGACCCCAGCTGAAGACAAAGCAAGAAGAGAAGCTGAAGACAAAGCAAGAAGAGAAGCTGAAGACAAAGCAAGAAGAGAAGCTGAAGACAAAGCAAGAAGAGAAGC
>JAREAI010000286.1:0-4745 GCA_029240435.1 Nitrososphaeraceae archaeon
GTAACACTTTTATCAGTTAAATCTTATAGAGTTATTTAAAACTTAAATATATGATAATAATATTGTTTAAAACTTAAATATATAATAATAATAGATAGAGTTTAATGAATTTCAAAATAATGTTACTATTGACAGGAATATCCGTTGCAGTATTCGTGGTATCAGCAACTATTTCTCTACCACTCCAAACAGTAAGTGCACAAATGACTTCTCTACCACTCCCAACAGAAAGTGCACAAAGTACAAATGCTGCTAATACCTGCGCGGGCGACGTTGGGAATAATGCCGACTGTAGACAACAAGGATCCCAAGAAGGGGGGGATAGAAACACCCAAGAGAATACTTTTAGAAATGAAGTAACAAGCATAGACGCCACTATTGATATTAATCTTGAGTAAATTCTGGTACTGATGCAACTTATATTGTCCAATATTTTATAATAAAAATATCGGAGATCACAATAGAAAGAAAATAATACTGCCAATTTAACGAACTAAATAATATTTCCGATATGACTATCAATCAACAAACTAAAATTAGGATTGCAGGCTTTTCTAAAGAGATATATACACAAATACTAAAAAGTTAATATTAATTTTGGTGATTATGTAACCTCTGCCCTAACATATAATTAACTATTAAATCGAACAAATTGTTACTTCTTTCATTGCAGTTCCATTCCATTTCTTTAATGTAATAAAGAAACTTTCTAGGACTGATACAATAATATATTAAAATATCTTATCAGCCTTTCGTTGGCAAAACTCCAAAAACCTTCTATTCAATTTATGTATACCTTACCGTTGACAAACTTCTTATCATGGTCTATGTTAAGATGTCTGTATCCAGAAAACATCAAAGAATGATAATCTTTCCATTTGTCAGTATATACTACGCTACCTCCTCTAACCTTCTTTACTATGGCACATAGTCAGCTCTTCTAATATTATATTTCTTATTACGTCGCCAAATATCTTCGATGCCGTCTTGTAGCTAATATTTACTTTCTAAGACTTTTCTAGCTGAAATAGAGAGTTCAAACAACTTTATTATTGCTAACCATTTGGAGTACGGTAGATTAACAATCGCAAATTTTGAATTCTTAAACAGTCAGAAATCTTTCTGACTATTTTTATATCTAGTCCTCTTCCTGTTCGTTATGTAAAAGTCTCTATGGTTGCAGTGAGGACAAAGAACATTACCAGGTCTTGTGCCTAGAAACATAAAAGATTTCTTTTCATCAGATATAATATTTCCAAGCGATATATATCCAAATCAATATGATTTATTATAGGATATCTAGTTAGGGATAGAAGTAATATAATCGCCTAATACTTTCTCTTGATTTCATTTCAATTTTAATCGTTATCGCTCTTAGATCTCATTTTCATTTTCAATAGCGATATATATATATATATATATTAGCAATAACTAGACGAAATGCTTTGACAGCATTGCAAGTTAGTCTATTGCCAATTACAGTAAACCAGTTACACGGTACCTGAGATAAGACAACTGACTAATATATATGACCAAACCGTATTAAGGTGAATGCATATATACAATCATAATGATACACGTGGTCGTTTACAGAGATAGACTATTCAAATATGATAAAAATAAATTATAAATGAAGTTACGAAAGAAATTTTGTATGTATCTTCAATTAGTCCAAGGGTATTAGGCTTAAAACTCTCCTGTCGGTCATTAAGAGATATAGCAGGATATGTAAAAGAAAAGAACATATAATACAAGACAGAATAGGGATAAGCCATACTGCTGTAAGGAATATTCTAAGAGAACACGGCATAGAATGGAGACCATCAAAAACTGATCTTTGAAGTAGTAATAGAAGTAGGGATCCGGAATACGATCTGAAAAAAAGCATGTTGAAGAGCTGAAGAACTACAATCTATGTAATGATGACTCTATACTTTTACTCCAAGATGAAAAGGGTCCTATTGCAGTAAAGACATATGGTGGTACTTCATGGTATGCTACACAAGCCAAAATAGAATACGCACAATAAATAAAGAAATTCTCAATGTTTTGATGCCTATGATTACACTAATAAGAAATGAGATCGTTACTCACTCCTACAAAAAGAAGAATAGCAAACAGCTTCTAGATTTTATTAAGGGTAAATTCATTATATGATTTCAACGTCAAAACAATATTCCTGGTACTAGATACATATCCATACACACAAATCAAAGAAGGTTAGAGAGAACTTATTACGTTATATCCTAGAATAATACTTGTATTTTTATCAACCACCAAATCTCCTGAGCTAAATATAATAGAAGTAAGATGGGGGATTGTGGCTCCAAAGAAAAGCTATCAACAATCGTACATTTACTAATGAATAAGAGATAGGAAAGCAGTAAGTGTGATTGGACCAAAAAAGTATAATATTGCTCATAGGAGAAGGATAAATGATATCTTACATATAGGAGGAATGAACATGGCTTCATAACTGTTAAGAGCTTTTTGCTTAGAAAAACATCATCACAGCAGTTATCACAATTATCAAAAGAAATCATATTTGATATGGAAATGGATTCAACAGTATAAGGTGAGGAAGAATTTTTTCAAAAGAGAAGGAAAGTATCGGAATTTATAATTGATGAAAAATATTACTACTTAAAGTGAGCAATCAATATGCTTTTGGCTCTGGATAGCCATCATCATCATTCATTAATTCAATAAACAGAGTAATTCTATATATATATATATATATATATATATATTCATATTTCCTTTGAAAGAAAACTCTATGTGCTTATTGCTGAGACATTTATAAAAGATTTGGTATGGAAATATGGATGGAAAGCATTCTATTTCAACTGATAGTGTATGGTATTTGGTATCCATAACAAGCCTGCAAATTCCTAAATATGGATTTTCATCTACATATTCCTCGTATGAAAAAAGCATGATTGAAAGAACCATTCACAGTACATCAAGGATAGAACTGAATGCTTTGATGACTATTTTTCATATAGAAAGGAAAAAGGTGTAAACAATAACACATCAGAAATTGGTTCAATCTTTTCATTGGTTATCATAAAAAGGAGGTGATGACTGCTTAAGTAGACAGAGCCAATTATTTGAAGTTAAAGTATAAACAAATAAAGAAAAATAATACTGAATTTCCATAACAGATATATCTGCTATAGTAATATCATAAAATTAACACTTACTAAGAAATATAACCTTGGTAAGCAGCCTTTAATATCTCGAGACTAGTAAGGGTTTCGACAATGGCGATAGTAACAACAATAATAGCAACAGTTATTGGTACAATGTTGATTGTTGCCGGATTATCATTACCGTTTGTAAATAGTGTATCAGCAACTCTTCATTCTAGTTCTTCTGTATCAGCAACTCTTCATTCTAGTTCTTCTGTATCAGCAACTCCTCATTCTAGTTCTTCTTCAGATTCAAATTATAATGTAATAGAGGCAGCTTGTTCTATTGGTAGTATTATTACTACTGATGGTACTAATGAGCCCGATATTATGCTTGGATGTGAACTGGAGGATGTAATGTATGGTAACGCTGATAATGATGTATTGCAGGGTCGTTTTGATGATGATACCCTATACGGTAATAGTGGAGATGATAATTTAGTAGGTGGTGGAGGAGGAGATGAACTGTATGCTGAAAGAGGAGATGATGTTATTTTTGGAGGATTTGAGGATGACTTTCTAGTAGCTGGAAAAGGTAATGATGAATTATATGGAGAGGAGGGAAATGATCTACTTGAGGGTGGAGATGGTGCAGATTATTTTGACTGTGGAGATGGTCTTGATATTATAGTAGACTTTGATCCAAGTAAAGGTGATATACATACAAACAACTGTGAAGATGTAAGAGAACATCTGTAAAAAATTCAAAATCTTGAATATTACCGTGACTCAGGACATCATCAGAAGAACAAGAAGGTAAATTAATAATATTTAGAATAAAAAATGAGAATTATTTGTTCTAGTTTTTTTTGTTGTTGTTGTTTTGATGCGCAGTTGCTCATAAAATTTATGAGCTTCATATATCCATCTAAATTAAGGTTTGAATCACTAAATAAGTACAGAGAGGAGCAAGTATTGGAAAGAACAGAAGTAGGAAAACAGATAAAATTTACTTAAAAACTCAAAAAAAAGAAAGAAAGAAAAAAGTAGGAGTAAAGAAGCAGCGGCAGTTGGACACTGTTAGAAAGTTCCTTTTAACGATTTATCATTTAACTAAAAGAGGATCTTGGTGCTTGTTCATCTCTCTAAGATCGAGTGCATTAAATCAACTTAGATGGTAAATTTAAATTTGATAAGAAATAATGATAAATCATCAATTTCAATTATTTATTTTCAAATTAATTAATTCAAAGTCCCTAACTCTTTGATTTCCGGCAGCATCTCCTACACCTGTCTAATTCTATCAGCAATCTTGATGTTCTTGCCTCAATCAAAGAAAATTGAACAAGTGCTATTATTATCAAGTCCTCACAGCAGAAGAAAAATGATATAAAAACTTTAAAAGAAATTATGGTGTTTAAGATCGTATTCACAATGAGCAATACAAGTATTAAATATTTAATTCAGGCAATTATAATAATAGTAATATCTTTTACAATACCATTAACACTGGACAGTAGTAGCTTGTTGACGACTACTACTACTACTGCTCTGGCATTTCATGTAGATCCTGCTGGAAATCCTACTATACGTCAAGGTGATGTAGGGACAGGA
>JAREAI010000287.1:0-3888 GCA_029240435.1 Nitrososphaeraceae archaeon
GAAAGTTTAGAGAAACATTTCAGAGAGCCGCAGGACGTAGAGTTTACCGTTGAAAAAGGAAACTTATACATCCTGCAGACACGGAGCGCAAAAATGAATGCACTAGCAAGTGTAAAAACCTCTGTCGATATGTTTCATGAAGGATTGATTAATAGGACTAGTGCTTTGGCAAGAATCAATCCAGAAGAACTAGAGCAGATTCTGTATCCGATAATTAATGATAAATCTAACTATGTTACAATAGCCAGAGGAATTGGGGCCTCGCCTGGCGCTGTCAGTGGTATTGTTGTCTTAAATGAAGCAAGAGCAGAATCTTTGGGCATCAATGGTGAGAAAGTAGTTTTAGTCAAAGAGTATACAAAACCAGAAGATGTTCCTGCCCTTTTTAGATGTGCTGGTATTGTTACAAGTAGAGGCGGAAAAACTTCACATGCAGCCGTTGTAGCACGTGGAATGGGTAAACCTTGTATAGTAGGTTGCTCTCAAATTGAAATTGATGAAAGAGCCTCAACATTCACTATAGATGGAAAACGCTCAATACATGAAATGCAAATGATCACTATAGACGGAACTAGTGGCCACATTTATGCTGGTGAGGTCCCCACCATAAAGCCGGAGATTACATCAGAACTCAAAGAATTACTTCAATGGGCTTATGATGTGAAGCTTATAGAAATTAGGGCTAATTCAGATGTGCCGGAAAGTGCTGTGTTAGCAAGGAAATATGGTGCAGAGGGTATCGGTCTTTGCCGTACTGAGAGAATGTTCAATCAACATGATCGAATTGCTCAATTTGTAACAATGATTATGGCAGATAGTCAAGAAGAAAGGAGACGTGTTTTGGCTGAGCTAGAACCACTCCAAAGATCTGATTTCAAGATCATTTTAAAAGAAATGGAAGGGCTTCCTGTTACCATTAGATTATTAGATCCTCCCCTTCATGAATTTCTACCAAAAGAAGAAGATTTGCTTAATCAAATTTTTGAACTTCGGTCACAACTACAATCTGATAATCTCGAAATCCTAAATAAAGAAAAACTTCTCAAAAGAGTCCATGAATTATCAGAAATAAATCCAATGCTAGGACATAGAGGAGTTAGAGCAGGTTTGTCATTTCCTGAAATTTACGAGATCCAGATAAGAGCCATTTGCGAAGCAGCGGCAGAATTGTTCAAAGAAGGGATTCATGTACAGCCTCAAATTATGGTTCCTCAAGTCGGAATGATCGAAGAGTTTGCTCAAGTTAGGCTAATCTTCGAGTCGATCAAAAGAGACATTGAATATAGAAATAGGATTAAATTGAAAATTAAGTTTGGAAGTATGATAGAAGTAGTTCGCGCGTGCTTGATAGCTGATGACATCGCTAAGCTTGCAGATTTCCTGAGTTTTGGTACAAATGATCTTACTCAAGGAACTTTCAGTTTTAGCAGAGAAGATGCTGAAAGCAAATTCCTTCCACTTTATTTAGACAAGGGTCTTATTAGCATGAATCCGTTTCAGACAATTGACAGTCGAGGGGTAGGCAAATTAATGAAAATAGCAATCGATCTTGCAAAAGGAGTTAAAAAAGATATTGAAATAGGAATATGTGGAGAACATGGAGGTGACCCTCGTTCAATCGAATTCTTTACCGAAATTGGCCTCGATTATGTAAGCGCTTCTTCTCACAGAATTCCAATTGCTATTCTAGCGGCCGCACAATCAGCAATTAATCGAGACGACAAAAGACCAAAATTATACAAATAATATCTCACATTTCAATAATGTTTAGACATAGTCTATGACAATATAGTTGTATTATAATATGTTGACTAATAAAGATATTCTAATACTATAATTTAGTATAGAAAGATGCATCTATGCCGCCAGAATAAAAAAGAGATTAATAGAAGCCTGTCTTAATAGCAGAAGATTGAATTAATCTCTATTCAAACGATTAAAATCAAGGAAAATTGCTTGGATTTCTCCAGATAAGTAAAAATCAAAGTAAAATTCAAATCATTTTATTTGACGCATAAGAGTTAAATTCGGATATTATAAGATATTAATGAATGTCAAACCCAGATAGTATAGGAACTGTAAATTATGAGTGCATGCGATGTGGGACATCAGTATCGGTTGAAGAGTTATCAAGATTACCTGAAATAAAGTGTATCTGTGGATTTCGTGTATTTCGAAAAGCTAGGCAGCCGATCGTAAAGCAGCTTAAGGCTATCTAATATTACTATATTCTAGAAACTCTTTCGTGGGCCGTAAATCCTTCTTGTGTGAGCACTCAAAACCTTCTTATAACTTGCTCGTAAATATGTAGATGTGAAAATTCGTTGTCCAGATTGTAAGGAGGCCGCTGAACTTTCGGATGACTTTAATTATGTTAAATGCTCGAACTGCTCTTTTGATATGACCTATGGTGAATATGTAAAATACATAGCTTATAAGGACTCGACGTATCGTGATATATTAAGTGATTATAAGAAATAATGAAAGAATTTTTTTCAATTTGTTGTATTTTCGGAGATAATAAAAATTCCATTCAAATATAAATAAACCAAATCTGAAAACAAATTCTACTAGGATTTTGGTCTTTGATTTAGGCCTTAAAACTGATAAATCGCAATCAGTATTAACTATATAGTATCTCAACAGCCAAACAAATTAGCTTAGGGTTAATCATTAACATTTTTTATATCTTAACTACATTTTTGAATAGATATATGTAGGTATCTGTCTCTTAGTGAAGTGAAAATTACTGTTTGGGTATATAATAGAATCGTCTTTATTCGCTTACTCTTCATCCATATCATCAGATATATCTTCGTCCAAATCTTCTTCAAAGTCATCCTCAACTATTTCATCTATGTCACTTTCTTCAGACATATGAAATATTGGAGTATGTATACGTAATAAACACTTTTGCCGAATATATGGACACACCATTTTCAATCATAGTTATAATACAATACCTTTGAATCTTTACTGTGACAATCGTATTGAGTAAGAATTGAAAAAATAAGGATATAAGAAATAATAAGAAATTATCTTTCTAATAATCTATAAAGCAATATCGCTACTTTCTTTGCTTCCAATGTCATAAGCTTCAGCAACATCATAGACAAATATTTTGCCATCTGAAGATGATCCCGTGCTTATCTCTTTTAGAAGATCGACAATGATTTGATTAGATAAAGAATCTGTCACTAAAACCTCTATCTTTGTGCGAGATCCAAATTCTGGCACATACCTCATTACACCTCTGCCTACTGCGATTGGTTCCTGCTTTGCTCTACCTCTACCCTTGATATCATAAAACGTGATGCCACCTACCTTATGCTTATGGAGAATATTATTTACTTCTGAAAGTCGTTCATGGGGAATAATAATGTCTAATCTTTTCATTATATGATTTTTCCTTAAAGAGAAAGTAATAAGCTTTATTATTTTAGGATATCTTAATTAAAGTATATATTAGATTAAGAAGGCTAGCAACTATTTTCAATTCTCTTAGCAAAGATTAATTGTTACGGTTGTAACTCAGCCATTGTCGGATAAACAGCTTATTGGATAGCTTTGATTTCAAGGCTCAAAAACGACGCTAAGAATGTTACCAGAATAGGAATGGAAGAATTTAAAGATTATTGTTTGTAGCCAAAATTTGGAATAAATGACTTGCATTAGAGATATATTCTTGCTGCTAAAGGTCCTAGTTTTATTTGCTTATTGTAAATATTTTCTCCATGCTAAATCCATAAATCATTTGTAGCATGTCATATATCTGTCTATTTGGAATGCCTCTTATGGATAAAAGAGACGTATTGACTTGCCCTCATTGCAGTAATCAATATAACAACAAAGAATTGTTGTCAAAACACGTAAAGGCAATTCATTCTA
>JAREAI010000288.1:0-3880 GCA_029240435.1 Nitrososphaeraceae archaeon
CGCTAAATGAAGATGTAAAAGTACATAGTTAATTTGGTTTAACAACGGCTTGTTTTGCTCATCTCCCTGACGAGCTTTCTGCTTTAAATCTGCTGGTACTGTGTTCCACCATTCTTCAAATTTCCTAACCATAAGACCAAGTTATACAGGAACTTAATAAGCCTTTTGGGTTCATCATACTATTTTGAAGCTTATCAATTCATGTATTTTCATTCTTGCTTTATATAACTTTGAATATTGCCTGATTGAAAGGCATATAACATATAATACGTTTGAACACTGAGTTTTCTCAAAAAGAGATACATGCCATTCAAAATGGAGGAATTGCAAAAAGCGTATATCGCCTATAAGCAATTCAAGGGTCATAATCCACAACCATATCATGAACGTTATATCTTTCCATTTTTTGCAGGATCGTATTTCACTTACCGCAAAGTCGACGTTATGCGCGTAGTAACAATTTCCAAATCTATTTCCAATAAACCTAAGTTTATAGACATAGGCTGTGGATATGGTGATTTTCTTAAGAAGATAAGGGAATTTATTCCAGATGCAATAGGTCTTGAACAGGATAGGGGTATTTTCTACGCCTTTCAAAGACCTATACCGGATTTTATCTATCCAATTCCTATAGAATCGTTTGAAAAAAAGATGTTTGATGTTGCCTTTATAGGTTGGATGGAACCAGGAGTCGATTTCCGGAAGTATGTTGCAGCCTCTACACGTTGTATTATAACAACATTTGATAGTGGAGGCCAATGCGGAATAAATGGTAGTTGTGAGTACGACGAATTTGGATTCGAAAAAATAGCATCATGGAGAACGCCATCTTGGATAGATGTTAATAGTGAATTGATGAATAAATTTTATACACCTTCTTTATTATCTGATGAAAATAAGAAACAACAACTGGCCAAATTGCGCACTGCTCATAATTTTTGGTATGTATACACAAGATCTCAAATGTCTAGCAAGATAATTGCAGATTTAAAGGAATGGTTAAAAAAAGAAGAATCAGTAGGTTTACGGACATATGATTTTGAATCACTCCTTGATGAATGTGGTTTCCATTATAAGGAGAGTCTTCCAATGTTGATATCTAAAGATAATCTATTGTGGGAAGTAACCTTCGACTAGAAGTGCCATTGAATTGATAAGGCCGCTATTGGTGATGATACATATCATATTTAATAAAATTAGTGCAAATTCATTCCAAATAAAGCTCAAAGATAGATCAACTGCAACAAATCTTCTAGATGAAGAATTACTAAAGGATGTAATAAAAAAGAGTAAGAAGAGAAGAGAAGAAAGAAAAGGCTCTATTCTTTTGGAATTTCCAAGAGTAAGTGACTAATTATAGATATACAACTATAAAAGTAGAGAATAGAGAAAGCAAAAAAGGTAAAAGATTATGGAAAGCGCGGCTATTCACTATCTGATGTGATAGAAAAACTACTCAATTATTATGAGGCTAGGGAAGGAAAACCGCAGAAAAAAGTGAAACCTTAAATTCTAGCGATATTTAGTGTATTCAACAAATGAACTTGTTCATGAACATTTCATGAACATTTTCACACTTTTTAACCCACTCTTTTTTACGTGATTTGACAAAGTTATATTACAGAGTAGCATCTATTCAATGCGATATCAGACAACGTTTCCAATTATAGGAAACAAATATTGTCGGGTTATTGTCTTTGGTTCTTTCTTCTCCACTTGTTATATTGAGCTGATAACTTCAATCCATAACCCAACAATATTTATTACTTATGTCAAATATCCTTCTTTCTTTTTTCATTAGATAGAGAGAAAAAGGGCTAAAGAGAAGATGGAATGTCTTGTGATACACAATCTAATATTATGTTGCACATTACCTAAAATATTTATGTTCAAGCTGCTACTTGTCTATAGGTATTCAAAGAGAAGAAGGGTAACAAGAAGAAAAGAATGAGCAGTAAGCAAAAGCTAAAATGGAGTTATTGAGCGGGAGACGTCAAAAATTTCTATGACCTATTAGCTGCAGGGTACAACCAAACAGAGATAGCACAGATTCTAAAGGTAAGCGACCATATTGTAATCAATCGGGATGTTGCACATATTGTGATATAAAAGGTTGAGTTAATTGCATAGTTTAGGAAGAAATTATCAACTGCCTGAAAATAATTAACAGGCACACGTTAATATGGATGAAAAATACTTTTAATCAACTTTATTTTAATAGCATACTTCTAATAGATCATCATGTTAACTTCTTGCTAATTAGCCTCATCTTTTTGATTTCAAATAATTTAATTGTTTATCCACCAGACATATCTTCAGAATATTTAGATAGTAATCATAGTATCAAATGATAATTATTACTACAATATATTATACCAAGTGGCCTGACACATCCCGTAGAAAAGTATTGAAGTTCATCATTCTACAAATAGAAGTTGAAATGAATATTAGCCTTATGCTGTTATAATTTAGATTCTCTGATAATTTCCGTGTTGTTCGTGCAATTATTTGACACCATATCTTGGTAATAATATTCGATTCTGTTTACTCCAAATCCTCTAATTCTTTTAATTTTGCCTTCTTTTATCAAACGTAGTATAGCGTATTGCAATTCATACTTGCTACTAATATCAATCTCCTTTTCAATCCGTCTCCTAGTGGCTTTTCCATTACAATTTTTTATAATGGAGTAAACTGAGTGATATACATACTCTTTCGACTTTTTATTTAGTTGAATGGTTGTCATAATTGTTAATGTTAAATTTAAGTTAAAAATAGGCCAGTTTGTATTATTTTACTTTGAATACAAGGAAATTGCTTGAGTTGAGAACAATACTTAACTCTTCCCATAGATCCTGCAGATAGAATATGATGTTTCCATAGGCTAAACCTAATACATATATCCAGCTCTGATTTGACATACTTTCGTGATAACTGATGTAATTTGACCATCTTTATTTTTAACATGAAGAAATTAATTGGGAAGAGTTTAACAGCAGTGTCGTTATAACACTGTTTTGTTATCGGCATAGGGTTTAAATAGTTTCGAACGTAAGCAGCAACAGTGAATTAATAGATGCCAATTGCAATACTTCCAGACGTTGATGAACAAAGATGTATTGGATGCGCTCTCTGTGTAGAGATTTGCACTGCTCTCGGTCCAGATGTTCTTAGAGTAAAACCTGTAGAAGGATGGAAGAGAGGTAAGGCGTTTGTCTTCTACCCAGAACGATGTATTTCAGATGGTGCATGTATAGGAGTATGCCCAACTCATGCAATATTCTGGATGAGGCCAATGGAATATACTTCAGGACAACCAGTGCCACTGCACAAGAATGGTGTATTCTCAAAAGGCTGGGAAGAAGGTTAAACTACCTCTTCACTACAAGAGCTCCAAATACAAATACTACTTTCCTTTTTTAAATTTTTAAATGGTTTTTGGAATAGTATTTTCAAGTGAATATATAAACTACTTTAAAAATAAGAATTTGATAAAAGAGTAAATAGACACATCTAATTACAATTATCAGATTCATCTTACGATCATAGAAATCCAAGTTTATTGCTTTGACTTATACCCCATTAAAGTCAACCAGTCAACGCCATCTTATGTCTGAGTATTCTGAAGAAGCGTTAGAATAATAGTTGACTGATTTATATTAGTAAGTTGGTCACCCTTATTATTTGACTATGGAAATAACATAATTACAGACTCAATAAGTTAACAAAATATTTAATTGTTAATTGAAATATAAACAGGAATCTTGCCAGAGCATCGGTTGGAAGAGCACTTGAAAAGTCAAATCAAACTTGCCATTACAGGTAATCCAGGAGTGGGAAAGCATACAAGTGTAAAATTTGTATCTGAGAAGTTAGGAGG
>JAREAI010000289.1:0-3871 GCA_029240435.1 Nitrososphaeraceae archaeon
TAAATATGATATACAACCTGATGCTTGAAGCGACCGGTAGACTTCAAAAGTGTAGGCTTTATGAGATGAGCAATAATAAAGCATTTAGGGCTACAGTATCTTATCTAATAGTGAGGGATCTTGTTCATGAAAAAGTGTTTGCAAAAGCATTAGAAGCCTTAGGTGTACAATGGAATAAGGCATTGCCAATACCTAGAATAAACACTTCAGGAATGAAAGAAGTCAGAGAATTAGAAAGGCTCAACTTACACAATCAAATGTGGACCTTCACAAATGGCGGCGAACCTTCGGGATTAGCAGATATATTCAAGGGCTCATCACCTTTTGATGATGGAGGCAATTTGGAAGTAATAGAAGGTCATCCTGAGGGCGCAAACATACCGTTTATGCCAGATGCGCCGCAAGAATTTGCTTCTGGACTAGATGCAGACTTGAGAAAATTGGCTCAGCAAGTAAGAGTAAAATGATCTATGAAGAAATAGAAAATAAATAAACCATATTTTTTATCGGGATTTTCTTTATAAGAATATACTTTTACTATCCTGTGACCTAGGTGTAGCAAGAAGGAGAGAAGTGCAGAGCTTTTAGACAATTAATGGCATCATCTTGAACCTAAGTAGCTGAACATATTTGTAAATATCATATTAACCAAAGTAAACTATGGTTAGGATAGAAAAGGATGATGACACCAGAAGAATACTAGAAGCCTTATTAAATGAACTCTCATCAAGAAAGCTATTAGAGCCTAGTACAATTCAAGATATAGTTAATGAAGGTAGAACGAATGTCACCACATCTTATGCTACGCTTCCTCAATTTTATGTAGAGTGAATATTCCGATAATCCACAGGCTAACAAATTACTAGGATCGCCCTAAAGTCAAATCGGAAGCTATAGCTTCCATGGACATTCTTCGATAACGATAAAAATCTTTTTACATTAGACTTGACTTTATTTACTTTGCTGCTTGTCTTCAAAAGGAAAACGTATCTTAATTTTAGGAGCAGGATTTGGAGGGTTAACAGCAGCTAATTTACTTCAAAAAAATCTTTCTACACCCTCTGCACCAATAGATCACCAAATAAGTATTGTTGATCAAAAGGACTATTTTATGATGGGACTTGTAAATTTATGGATCTTAAATGGAATAAGAACACTTGAAGATTCTAAAATTGCTTTGAATAGGTTAGAAAATAGAGGAATAAGATTTCTAAATGGTGAAGTAACAACAATTGATGTCGCTTTAAAAACCGTCACAATCAGAGGATCTTCATCCCTTAAAATAGGTTATGACTATCTGGTAATAGCATTAGGATCAGAATTTGCGCTTGAACAAATCAGTGGATTCCTAGAAAATGGAGGCTTTAATCTGTATGATGCAGAGCAGGTTCCAAAACTAAGAGAAAAGATACTTTCTTTAAAGAGCGGGAGAATAGCAATATGTATAACATCTATTCCATATAAATGCCCCCCCGCACCATTTGAGGCATCTTTGCTTATCAATGATATTTTAGTTAACAATGGGGTAAGGGACTCAATTGATGTCGATATTTATACACCAACCCCAATTGCTCTACCTGTGGCCGGCGCAAAAGTGAGTCAAGATGTAATTAATCTACTTACTAATAATCATATTACTTTCCATCCATTACATAAAATAATATCGGTATTAGATAGGAAAGAGATAGAGTTTGAAAATGGAAGAACAGTAAATTATGATTTGTTGATAGGGATTCCTCCTCACAAAGTACCTGAAGTAATAAGAAATTCTGGTCTGATAAAGCAAGGACGGAATTGGATTAATGTAGACAAGTTCAGCCTTAAGACAGATTATGAAAATGTCTTTGCAATAGGGGACGTAACTGAAATTAAAGTGAATGAAAATATCGCTATCCCTAAAGCTGGAGTATTTGCAGAAGCCCAAGCAAAGGTAGTTAGCCAACAAATTATCAATGAAATCAAAAACGATAAGAACAAACAGTCATCACCACAATTTGATGGTAAGGGTTTCTGTTTTATGGAAGTTGGAAATAAAAAGGCAGGATATGTTGACGCAGATTTTTACAATGAACAGGGTCCTACTACTCTCCTTGAATCACCTTCTGAAGAATCCTATAAGAGGAAAATAGATTTCGAAAGAAGTAAAGTAAATGAGTGGTTATCATTATAGTTTTCTGTTTGCATGAAAAATCTTCTTCCTTCAGTATGTACCCCAATTGGTAGGCCCAGTTCAAGTTCAGACCCTACAGCAGCAGTGGAAATTGACCGTGTTGCTATTAGTTTCACTATTGCTCCATACTTGCTGTCTTAATCATCACCATTCTTTTGAAGAATGCTTAGGCCATGATCTAAATGCAAATCTGGGGCAAGAATGAGAGGAGGTTATCTATGGTAGAGGGAATGAGGATCAAGAAGGAGGAGATGAGAATAGATGTGCCATATGTAACTCAAGAATTGATGAATTGGATATTGTGCTTGCGGAGGTAATTTAGGGTAAGTTAGACTAACCTACCAGAGTATCCCAGTTTTTGGTCACCTTTTAAGTCGATTGAAGAGTTTAGACCTAGAATTGTGTTCCACCTTCTAATAGAAAAGATTGATATTCCGACGTCTTGGTAAAATAGCAATGGCTAAATGCACAAAATGTGGAGCTGATATTACTTCGACCGGCTACGATACAGAAGAATTAAAACTACCTAATGATGCTGCTGGATACGTAGTTTCATGCAAGCAATGTAAGACTATCCTTGGAATAGTTCAAGAGAAATAATGCTTGCAATGTGATGTCTGAAGTATTAAATCAAGCAGAAGGAAGAATAGGTAATGATAACAATAAAATATTGATAGACATATCCAACCCACTAGCTTCCTAGTTGAAGAGATTATGAGAGATTTTTAAGTTAATAAGGTTGAACTTCTAACTAGCCCAGAAATAGGGCTACTCTCCCTCCCCTTTATCTGCTCTATGTTTTATTATATTTGATTACTATCCTAATTTATGCTAATGCATGAGTATATTTCAGATATCCATTTTCCATATAGTGAGTGCATAGATTGTAGAAAGAGAAGTGCTCATATTTGTACTAGATGTCATTATTGTTATTCCTGTCACCCCAATATTGAGAGGTTAGAAAAAATGAAAAAATATACTCAAGTAAGCTACCAAACACCAAAGCAACTATTTACGAAGTACAAAAAGAATGGACAACCAAGATGATAAGATGCAAAATGACGAAGAAAGACAAATACATAGTATGAACACAATGGATGTTAATTCGAGAATATAGAGATGGGAGAACTCCTTTTAGGCTGTTCTGGCTGGAATTACGGCGATACTCCGGATAAAGGAGGTTGGGTTGGAATATTCTATCCTGACAGGAATACAAAGCGGCTCAGATACTATTCACAGTTTTTTGATACTGCAGAAATGGATTCTATATTTTATGAGAAATTCTATTCTCATATGACTAAAGGTACATTCATTGGAATGGTCAAAGCTACTCCAGAAAACTTCCAATTCTCAGTAAAGGTACCGGAAATAATTACGCATAGGAAAAGGTTAGAGGTTGGAAAAGGAGCTATAACAGATTTCGAAATATTTCTTGACAAAACTTCTCCTCTGAAGAATTCAGATAAACTTGGGGCCATTCTCTTACAGCTACCACCAAGCTTTACTGTCAATGACTTTAAGAATATAGAAAAGTTTCTTGACAAATTACCGTCGGGCTACCATTATGCGGTTGAATTCAGACATCCATCGTGGAAGACAGAGGGCCCATGGGATATGCTAAAGCATTACAATATTGCAGCTGTCATGACAGATTCTCCTGCAAAAGAAAATCTAGAATTTCTATCTGAAGTTACTGTGACT
>JAREAI010000049.1:0-12317 GCA_029240435.1 Nitrososphaeraceae archaeon
AGTAATAGATTACCTTCGTCGCCAAATAGAAAAAGGATTTTTTAGAAAGGACATGGATGTAAATGCTATCGCATCAGGTTTAGTAGCACTTTATGATGGATTAACAATAAGTAAACTATTAGGAATAAGTGAATACCATAACAAAAAGGCATGGACACAGACAATCAGAGCTATATTTACTGGTATAAATTAACTGTATACCTTATGAAAGGAGTAATATCAAAGTATTGTAGAATTCATATAGTTCTAGCAGATCCCCTTCACGGGGTCTCATAGAACAGCAAATATTCCTAACTCCGTTGACAAATAAGACAGAAAGATATTTGACAAGAGATTTTCTTTTACTCCTCTTATGTCCTTGTAAGTAATTTCAAAATGTTGTTGTTGGCAAGCTGGTTAATATCACTTATCAATACTAACATAGTAAAAAATATCTATTCGCTGCAGATATTTCTCTGTAACCTGATATCGAACCTGCGATAGAGTAATGCCAATTTCATGGTAAATATAAATATAATTATTATCGTATATACATTAAAGAAGTAGGCATTGTAATTCAATAATCTTCTTAGAATTTTCTAATTAGATAGGCAAATTGATGATATCTATCAATAATCTGTTCATTCAATTTTATTATTTATATATATATACAAATTAAGAACTATGAATTAGCCTAAGATCCTATTTAGGATATTTGATTGAGAAATATGCAAGAAGTCAAATACTAGATGCACCTCTTGTTGCATTCATGCTAAACAAAATAGTAGTAAGCTGCAATTTGTTAATCATAATTTTGATAGAGGTTTTTCAAGAAACTTCCTTAATAGCCATAATATAAAATATCATCTTGTCATTTTATATCTAAAGAATATTAATAATATTTAGTAACATAGTGTATGAAATTAGTTTAATGCGTTAAGAACAGATAAATGCGGCATTTAGTATTTTAAAAATTGCAGTTTGTAAAGAAAGGTAGTAGGACCATCGCATTAAGATTAATACTATGAAGAGTAATGGATCAAATAGACATCATATGGCTGAGGACAGAAATAGAAGCAGTAGTAGTATATATTTTCAGCGTCAGACTGTATTAAACTTGTATAATTCAGGAATTCCATCCGATATAATTGCCTTGCAGATGGATATTAGCGAAGAGGAAGTTGATAAGATTATCGAACATATCAATAAAGAAGAAGAGAAGAAAAAAATATCTGTCAGACAGGCATTAGATACTCCTTCCATGGGTTCATTTTATCTTGATGCAGTGTTTGATCTTGAGTCTGCAATTAAAGATACACAGTCTAGAGTTTGGAAGGCTTTGAAAGTAGAACCGGACTTCAATGTATCAACAGAAGAAGCACAGAAAGTTTTAGAAAAATTTGCTAAATCTAAAGTTACTCTTGTTATACTGGACATTGCCCTTGTAGACTCAACTAGACTGTCAATGACTCTTCCTGTTGAGAGATTTGCAGCTATAATTCAGGCATTTACTCAAGAAATGTCTCTGATGGTAACAGCATATGGCGGATATATACTAAAATATGTAGGAAATGCCATACTCTCTTTTTTCCCTAATAGTAATTCTGCAGATTTACATTTATCTTGTATTAATGCAGTAAATTGTGCTCAGTCTATGATCAAGATAATGCAGCAGGGTATCAACCCTATTCTAAATCAATATGATTATCCAGAGATGAGTGTACGCATTGGTATAGACGTTGGCGAGAATGCAGTTGTACAGTATGGATGGACTACTGATACCTACGAATTAGACAATCAGAAGCAGGTATTGAAAAAGACTCCCCGGCTTGACATTTTAGGTTATACTATTAGTATTGCAGCCAAGATGTCAGCACTTGCAACACCTAATAGAATTGTAATTGGTCAATCGGTATATGAGATACTAGACGATAAGCAAAAATATGCTTTTGAAGCATTGCCCATCAGATCTGACGTTTGGAGTTATGTCAGTAGCAATACTGGAGGTGCTTACCGTATTTATGGAAGCATTAATGAATAATAACAAATAATCGGATAGATCTTTAATTCGCGAATATAAGAAATAACTTGTTGACTTTACAATTTAGCACAATGTATATTTACTTTCAAGAATAATATTGTATTATTCCAAAATTATCAGCCTCAAATAAAAAATATATATACATGTATATACATATATATATCCGCTATTTTAGAATTTAGACCTCTACATAAACAGTGTCATTTTCTACGCTAACTTTGAAAGACTCCTCTGGTTTTAATTTCTGAGGAAACCATACCAGACTACCTGTAGTGACATCCCATTTTGCGCCATGCCATGGGCAGGTCAATTCCTTGCCTTCAAGTTCACCTTCATGAAGTTCAGCTCCAGCATGAGTGCATATATTACCCATTGCATAATAATTTCCTTTGACATTAGCAACTAGAACTTCCTTTCCACCAGCTTGTACATGGGTTAGTTTTCCCTCTCCAATATCATCAGTTTTTCCTACAACTATCTTTGCCATAACTAGATCATAAAAAAAGTTATAAGTTATATATATAGATCATTAAAAAATTGTTCTTCTAATAATAGTACAGCAGCCAAAAATATGTTTGATTATTATGATCCCCCCACTCTGCTCTCTTACTCTGTGCTAGATATTCTACTTCTTATAATAGTAAATATAATTTTTTATTTTTATTTTTTAGCATAATTGAAGTATAAATCTAGATATGTCAGGAAGTGAGAGGACGGCTATATTAAATTAGGTGTGGTTATTGTTATTATTATTGTGTTATCTAAGACTAAAAGCAACCGTAGACAAAATTCTATGAATAGAATAGCAGCAAGAAATACAGACAACTTGACTAGCATAGCACAGGAACTGGCACCATAGGCAATGGCAGTACTGCTAGAAATTATCTGATTTCAATAATAATCAGATCTACAAGCATATTACCTTCTAGATAATAAGTAAGGCATTGTAGTAATTATTTATATATATTGAAAAATAACTGTACAAATAACACATCTATAGGAAATTTATTATAAGATCACAGATTAACCGACTCTTTTCATCTTTGAACCACATTTAGGGCAAGCTGCATCGTTATGCTTTGTTCCACAAGCCATACAGTAATAGTTTATTGAATTATTGCTACCGAACATCGTCGCACCGCTCATACCCATTTTTCTCATCGCTCTTTTTCTCATATAGAAACTCAGCAAAATGAAAAGACCTATTATAATAGGTAGAGACAAAGGAAATGGGACCAATAATGAAATTGCGACGCTAATTCCCAGTGAAATACCGATCCACAATAGTTGTTGCATAAGGAATTGTTTATTATTACTCAATACTCAACCGCCATCCACTATATTCAATCGCTATCCACTATATACATTACTGTAATTTAAAATATCATAAATACAAGAAATGAGAATCGAACTTAAAGATCGCTCATTATTTGTATTGTGTTTTGCTCATTTTCTTGTTATGTATATATATTTGTGTGCAATGATAGTATAAGATTACTTTCGCCAGGACATATTTTCAATCCTTCACAAAGAGAAATAAATCAAATATCCCGAGACATTTTACGAGCAGTTCTTCTAAGTGAATCTGTGATATTATCAGATTCAGGTTTCGGTGAACCAGGTAATGGTACTTGTCTTGGTTCTTCTCCTAACTGTCCATTAGTTGCATCATTTAGAGCCTGATCTCGTTTTAGTGTATTATTCTTCCTTTCCGTACTCATATAATATAGAATATACAATGTTGTTAATAACTATATCCTGTAATACATAACCGACTAACCTTTATATTTCTATTTTTTATATTTGTTTTAGAGATACTTTGCATTTTTTATGCTCAGTAGGTACATGCATATCTCTTTTTTATCCTTATTCCATAATGGGATATAATTAGCTTTTCATTTTCCTGCGTGTGTCTTTTTTGGTCAATGTCTATATTACTAGGGTTAGCAGTAAAAGGAAATGATACATTTACTTTTAGCCTGTAGCTGACAATGAATAAAAGAAATTGAATAGCATTAGTTTTTGATATTCTTTACTATTACAATGTAGAAGCATGAGCATATTGATGGAATACTCTATAGTAAATGTAATTAAATTAAGTAGCGCAGGTTAGTTAGCATTTTAATCATAGAATTGCCTTACATTAAATCTAAAGATGATGCTAAAATACACTAGAGACTTTTGGTAGCGAAAAGTCATATCCTGTTACATTAATCCATTCTATAGGAGGAAATATCAACATCTCGGAACATGAGATCTCATTCATTTTGATAAAAGGGTTCAGGATAATAGCGTATGAGATGCGCGGTCATAATAGAAGTGGTATTTGTAATAACAAGAGTTTTACTATGCATGATATGGTTTATGATCTTCAGATATTGCTTGATAAATTAAAAATCAGAAAAAGTACTTTGATTGGTCATTCCATTGGAGGTGCAATTGCATCTATATACGCCAAGGAACATCCTGAAAAAGTAGATGCTATAATATTTATTAATTCTGCTTCTAAGCAAATATCAAAGATCTCGAAAAACACTTAACAACAAGAGAAATAGCCTTAACAAAAGGCATGACTGCTCTAGCTGAGTGGACTAGAGAGAACAACATAGAAGCAAACATTACATTCAGAGATGAAAAGAAATGGAATTACCTTAAAGATGTTTCTACAAAAACATCTGTTGAAGGTTTTGTTGCAGCTACCAAGGCATTTTATACAATGCCTGATGGAAAAGATGATGTAACTTTAGCTTTAAAAGATGCCGATATTCAATTATTTGGAATCGTAGGCAATGAAGACAAGGTTTTTGTGCAGTTGATGGAAAAGATGAAAAAAGACAAACTAAGGTTTGAGATAAGTAATAGAAGGATGTGATCACTGGCTTATAGTAGAAAATCCTGATGAGTTGGATAAAGCACTTGAAAAGTTTTTACACATTGTCAAGAGTACCATCTAATATTCAAATGCTCTTCGGTGGAGAATTTTAAAAAGCAAATTCTATGTTAACAGCATTATATATAATATGCATTTTCACAGTGCAAGATGATGAATACCAGTGCTGTATGACAGGAATAAACCAAGTATTAAAGTTAAGCTGGCAAATTACTAATAATAGTAAGAACCTTCGAGGTCATAATGATAATGAAAATAAAATGATGATAACAACTGATGATGAACATGACTATAAGAATTATCTATCATAAGCTATTGCTACAAATACCTAATGGACTTGAATACAAGGATATTCATAACTCATGCTAACAAGTCTGTACATGAGCAGTCTAAAGAGAAGTTAGAGATGTCCTAAGGAAGAAAATAGCAAGGAGAAATTAAAGGAATCTCATCACTGTGGTGATGAAAATATAGAAGAAGAAGAAATAAGCAAATCAAAGGCTGCTACTACTACTATTATAAATCAAGCTTTTTGAAATGTGATTTTTAGATATTACCTGTGCAATCATTATATATTGTATATAAACTCTGATTAGGTAATGAATCGAAATAAACAAAAATACTCTATAATATTGTTTGCTGCTGTAATTTCATCTTCACTTGTATTTGCTACATCAATTGGAAGAACAGCAACATTTCAAGGAGCAGTAGCCCAACAACAACAACAACAACAACAACAAAATACTACTACCAACACTACAAGTATTATATCTAATCAGACCAATGGTATTGCAAATCAGACGGGAGGAGAAGCAGTTACTGCTGCTTCAATGCAAAATCAAACTATGTCTAACCAGACAGGAGGAGGAGCGGCAGCGTTGGCTAATCTAACACAAACAGATTTTGAATCAATAACAGAGGATCTAGGTCAAGCACGTCAGGCATTACAAAATAATGATACTAATGGAGTACTTGATGAATTAAGTTCTGCTAGCGAAGAACTATTTCAAGTTATTAGCGGACAATTTGATCCAGATCACATGGCTGCAATAACTGAACAATTTAAGCCATTACAAACTCATATAGATCAAGGCCGAGGGGCTGTATTGAAAAATGATCATACAAAGACATTGGAAGAAATAAACTCTGCAGATTCTGAATTACTCAAAATAACTCAAGAATTGCCATCTAGTGAAGATGAAGAAGATTAAATTACATGATAATAATGCACATTCAATTATGTGATGTGTGCTCGGCATGCAAAATATTATCGATCATAATCGATGTATAGGGTTACTCTACTGATCAAATTTCTTTTTTCTTTTATTGTTTCTTAATGTGTCAACCCACATAATGAATCATTTGTTATTATAGAATTGTTATTGCTATTCAATTATTTCAAATTACCTGACCATTCTCTGTGTAACCTGTAAGTCATTTGGAAGTCTTCCTCTCCTGCAATATTTAGTAATAGTATATACTTTATCGTCTTTTGTTTTCCAAATTTGCATTGTTTTTATCCCAAGATTAGTAAATACCATTTCCTATCCTGGCAGATCTGCAAGACCAGTTGTATTTGATTCTAAAAGTTGGCCTTAAGTAGAATTAATCTGCACATTAGTATATTCAGCTAATGTCATATTCTGTAACGGTAGTAAAGTTCCAACTTGTATCCTGACATTTTTTGCTCCTTCTAAGATTATTATCATTGATTTTCTGTATGTTTCACTTATCAATTATAGGATAGAAAATATGCTATCGCTGTCTTCTATCGCCTAATAATATGACTAGACAATTGCCAATATTACAAAAGATTCGCATACAAGTATTAGTTATATATATTTTGTTTTGTATGATAATTTCAGTTAACAAGGAGTCCTGTTTATAATAGACATAAAAAAAGTACTAATTCTTGGCGCAGGATATGGAGGGATATTTGCTGCAGCAAATCTCGTAAGAGAAAATAGAACAAATAAAGATCAAAATCAAAATTTGCATATATGTCTTATAGATAAAAACTCATACCATCAGCTTCTACAGCAAATTCATCATATAATTGCAGGATCAAAGGACAAAGAAGATATCACTATTAACGTTAATGAGCTCTTTATCAATGGAAACAACAAGTTTTAGATATGGCAATAGATATCATTTTTAGCGATAAATCCAAATTTACAATAAAAATGTCAAGGCTGATTACAAGAAAGATCAAGCTAATAGAAGAGATATATGATGTTTTTGAGAACTCTAGAGAAAATTTGAAACTTCACTCGGATAAAGTATCTTTTATAGAAAAAGAATACAATGATACATACGGTACAGAAATATTATCGATCAACAGAATAATCAAAGATAGAATAGAAAAACCTCATATTTTAAAAAATGCAGACTTTTCACCAAAAACAGTAAAGGATCTAATATATCAAGGTGAAAAAAAGCAACGGACTGTCTAGAAGTAGATAAATAATAGAAATGTGGTCTTCTGTCTCTTTTCTATTTACTAAATAACAAAGAATATGATAATATGGCAATAGATATCTACCGAACACTTTTAGAACATTTTAAGCACCAACCAATCATTTGTATTCTGTAGTATTATAAACATAATTAATCTTACAATGCAAATTGGTATTTGTAGATATAAGTTATGATTATTAAATTTACACAAAAACAGAGAAGCAAATCAGGACTTTTTTTAGGTCCAATTTTGTTTGTAATTATTTTACTTGTACCTATCGGAGAGGGATTACCATTTGAAGCTAGAATAGTATTAGCGACTACTATATGGATGGCTAGTTGGTGGCTTACGGAAGCGATTCTCATCTATGTAACAGCTCTATTACCTCTTGTAATATTTCCTTTGCTTCATATAACAGAATTAGGAGAAATTTCAGCTAATTATGCTGATAGAGTAGTATTTCTATTTCTTGGCGGATTTCTACTTGCTAAGGCTGTTGAAAAGTCCAATTTGCATGAGATTTGCGCTTAACATCCTAAAAATATTTGGTACAAATCCAAAATATATTGTTGCTGCTTTTATGGTGGTAACGTGGTTTCTAAGTGCATGGATGAGTAATACTGCTACTACTATGCTTATGCTGCCGATAGCTACTGCAGTGATATTTCAATTTGGTAATACAGTTGACCAGAAGAGTTTTGGAATTTGTCTTATGCTTTCTATAGCTTATTCTGCTAGTATTGGAGGAATGGCTACATTAATAGGTACTCCACCAAATGCGATATTTGCTTCTTTATCCAAATCAATGCTCAATATTGATATAAGCTTTGGCCAATGGTTGTTAGTAGGTCTTCCCATCAGCGGAGTATCACTTGTAGTTGCGTGGATGTATATGGTACACGTTGGGGCTAAAATTACTCATATTAAATCAATTATTAAAGAAAAAAGCCTGATCATAAAACAGTTATCAGAACTTGGAAATATAAGTAGAGATGAGAGAATAGTTGCAGGAATTTTTATTGCTACTGCAATAGCATGGATTACACGTGGGTTAATATGGAAAGATTTCCTGCCTATGATTGATGATTCTACAATAGTAATAGCCTCAGCTATTTCATTATTCTTGATTCCATCAACAATATATTCAAGACATAGAAAAAATAAAGATGCTAATGATGATGATGACGATAATAAAGGTAATTACAATTATGATGACAGAGATAAGAATAATAGTAGTAAATTATTGGATTGGGATACCGCTGTAAAGATTCCATGGGGAGTACTTTTGCTAATAGGAGGAGGCTTAGCTCTCGCCAACGCATTTACAGTTACAGGATTAGATGAATGGATTGCACAGCAACTTAACTTCCTTTCAGGAATGCATTATATAATAATAATTCTCGTAATTGTATCTGTTGCAATATTTTCTAGCGAGATAATAAGTAATACAGCAGCAGCATTATTGATTCCAATATCGGCTTCATTAGCTATTTCTCTCAATATAGAGCCATTATTAATCATGATTCCAATAACAATAGCAACAAGCTATGGATTTGTTATGCCAGTTGGTACTCCTCCTAATGCGATAGTTTTTGCAAGTGGTTATGTTACAGCTGCAAAAATGGCAAGAGCTGGATTACCATTAGACATTATAGGAATTGTGATGGTAACACTATTGACATCTATTGTTGTACCTTTTGTATAGAAGTGACGCTTCACTTGTTTTTACTCGTTGTTTTTACTCCTCAATGATTTTGATGTCTCACTAGTACATTCTGACAGAGGGTTGTTGATTATACTTAAGTAAAGATATGTAGAAGTAAATTTTTATTATATCGAACACAGATAATTATAATAATAAAAAATATCATCTGGCTTTATCTTATCTGTGTTATCAATATTCTTACAATGAACAATAGATTAGTTTTTCTTAATAATACATTATTTAGAATACAAAAACATACTTGCTTTTTTAATACACTTACAGTCAATTAGTTGATTTTTACATCTGATGTTGTCTCCGTGTCTAAAAATATTTGATTATAGAAAAATATATCCAATATTAATAACCTCGAATGTGCAATAAAGTACATGCTAGAAAAGACAGAGTCATTACTATTACAATTATCATTTGCTGAGTATATAGGAGTAACCATTGCCGTAATTGTAATGGTTGTGATAATTGCATCTGCAATAAGGATTGTAAGAGAATATGAAAGAGCAGTAGTATTTAGGCTTGGAAGGCTAATTGGTGCAAAAGGACCTGGTCTAATATTACTTGTGCCTATAGTTGACAAGGCCGTAAAGGTAGACCTACGGGTAATTACACTTGACGTTCCAAAGCAGAAAATCATCACTCTTGACAATGTAACAGTTGATGTTGACGCTGTTGTTTATTTGAGGGTAAATGAACCTGTTAATGCAGTAATTAAAGTCAACGATTATCTTGTAGCATCAAGTTTGTTGGCACAGACTACTCTCAGAAATTTGCTAGGGCAGATTACTTTTGATGACATTTTATCAAAAAGAGAGGAGTTGAATAAAAAAATACAAGAAATCCTAGATGCAGAAACTGATCCATGGGGAGTTAAAGTAGCATCTGTAAATATAAGAGATGTCTCTCTACCTGAAAATATGCATAGGGCCATAGCAAAACAAGCAGAAGCTGAAAGAGAAAAGAGAGGTAGAATAATAATAGCAGATGGCGAGTTAAAAGCAGCAGAGAAAATGATGCAGGCTGCCAATTTTTATACCAAGAACATTTCTGCTATACGTCTTAGAGAATTGCAAACATGGACTGAAATAGCACGTGAGAAGAATATGATAGTTGTCACAGGCAGCAGAGAATCAGACGATCTCGGACCTCTTCTTGGTATGATAAAAGAAAGAACACCTATATCGCAAGAATTAGATGAAAATACGATAAGAAAAACAGTACAAGATGAGTTTTCGAAATTAATCCAAGGTGGGCAAATCAAAAGAGCACCATCATCATAATTTGTGATTTGAATAATCTGATATGAAATAATAATATTAGGAGAAGATACGTGAGATTTGTACTATCATCTATTCTAATTGCTCTTTCATTAATTTTATTGTTTAATCTTTCAATAGGGTCATTATCTGGACAATCTGAAAATGATGTAAAGAAAAAAGTGTTATGGGTGGATGTAAAGGACTTCATATCTTCTGCAACTTCAGAAAATATTGCAACTGCTATAGAGCAAGCTTCTTCTTCTTCTTCTTCTTCTACTACTACTAATGATCAAGAATATTATTCTGCCATCATTTTAGCTTTAGATACCCCAGGAGGATCCCTTGATGCGACTCTAAGTATCCTGGAAAGTATGCAAAAATCTCCAATACCTATCATTACCTATGTTTACCCACAGGGAAAGAGCGCATGGTCTGCAGGTACAATAATACTAATTGCAGGTGATTATGCTGCAATGGCCCCAGTTACTACCATAGGATCTGCCCAGCCTGTACTTGGCAATCAGCCTGTAAATGATACTAAGACAATCAACGCAGTTAAAGAAAAGGTAGTTTCTCTGTCTGAATTACATGGAAGAAACACAACACAGGCTGCCCGATTTATAACACATAACGATAACCTAACACCAGAAAAAGCATTAGATAGGAATATTATTGAAACAATAGCAGAAAACCCACAGGACTTGCTAAATAAAGCTCATAACGCCACTATTACAACTAAGAAAGGAATAAAAGTTCTTGATATTTCTGATGCTGAAATAGTAAAACATGAGCCGACTCTTAGAGTAATGCTTGTAGATTTTCTATCAAATCCGTTGATCTCTACAACCTTTATGACTATTGGTTTTTTTGCCTTAATTTATGGTTTTACCTCTCCAGGCTTTGGCGTTGAAATAGCTGCCGCAATATTAATAATTCTTAGCCTTGTAGGACAAGGGTTCAACATAAATTGGGCAGCGCTTGCTCTATTGGCTATAGGAGTGGGCCTGCTTGGATACGAGCTCTATAGCCCAAGTTTTGGTGCGATAGGTATTGGAGGCATCGTTGTGATTGTAATAGGTACGTCATTAATGATAACTCAACCAGTACAAGATTTGCTAATTAAGGAAGAACATCTTGGAAATCTTGCAGTATTATCTTCAATCGTAATATTACCATTTGGAGCCTTCTTCGGAGTTATAACGTATAAAGTATGGCAGACAAAGAAGAAAAAGAAAATAGAATTCGTACTCCAAAGCAATGAAGGAACTGCCCTCGATACAATTTCAGATAAAAAAGATGGTTTTGTGTTAGTTGGCGGAGAATACTGGAAAGCCAAGAGTATCAAATCAGATATTAACAAAGGAGAAAAAGTAAGAGTCATTGATAAGCAAGGTCATTTCTTAATAGTTGAATCTATTTAAATAGGCAGAAAGTATCCAACCCAACTGGAAAAGGCATAAAACAATCAAAAAGGTATGAAAAAGAAGAAGACAACAAAGTATAATGCTCTCTTAATGGTGTCATTCAAGAGTAAAAATTATGAGATTTTATCTTTGCAGCGAATGACACTGAATCTGCTTCTGCAGATATATCGTTAGTACAACTATCACAGATACTATATTGTCACTTAATGGTTTTACTAGATACAAACCTATTGGACCTGCTGGTGCTACGATCAAAAAATTTATAGTCCACAGATAATGCCGAATTATAGTTTTTACTGCTATTCAACTTCCATCTTTCTATGTATGGTGGTGGCTATTGAGCCTCGAAAACAAGGTTAAGAATAGATAGGAGACATTATCCAACTATGGCTATAAGAGAGAAATTTTTAGTTGCGAATAAAGAGTTGTTTTATACAAGGATAATTGCACTTTAAAATAAACTTTTTGGTTGATACTCCTCATCAGATTCATGTAAGTAGCCTAATACTGTTTCAGCAACTTCTCCAGGAGAAGTATGGCTCTGAGCTA
>JAREAI010000050.1:0-18049 GCA_029240435.1 Nitrososphaeraceae archaeon
TACGATTTATCCATTTGAAGATATGGTGATGGGTCACATAAAAATGATGGAATCACAATTGTTTGGGAAGTTAGTTACTACTCCACAAAAATTATAAAGAGTGATGGTAGACTGGCTGATAGATCTCTTATTCAAACGAGACGTAACAAGACTTAAGACATTTGCCAGAGAAAAAGAATTTTTGAACAATGGTGATATTAATGAAGTACAGAATGAAAGATTGTGATAGACAATATGTATGACATTGGTTAGAGTTGTTTATTCTATTTCTGGAAATGAGTACAAATACGATAAGATTTACAGAATTCTTATTGAAAACTGTAAGTTAATGGAGCCAATCTTCATATGAAACATTATTAGTTAAAGAAATGTTTTGGATTAAGTATAGGCTTCGTCTGGCAAAGAATGAAGAGTTTTACCCTAGGAAGAAAGGAGCAAATTATCATCCAATAATCATAGAAAAATACTACCTCCACTATCTCCACTACCTCCACCAAATCGTATTTCGTGCTCAAAATTAGCATAAAATCGGTGGAGGTTTTCCTGTATATTGTGTGAGATATCCCCACCATAACCAAAAACCTCCACTCTACCTTGATATGATGCGGCCGCCAACGTTTGCTGCTGGTGGAGATACCTTAACTAAAAGTGGAGATAGCTCAAGGGGATCAAGCTTTTGATATTATGTGGATGCATGAGTTCTATCATGACATGAGACATTCTGCAGGATTTCCATGTCACTAAGGTTTGCTTAATGATAAAAATAATATGCAGAGAGAATAAAAAGTTGAAAGCACTAACCTTCATCATTATAACGTTAGTTTCGGGTGCTATCGCTGAAACTATTCTAGGTTTAATAAATCAGGTTATTGTTGAACCGTATATTGACAAGGCTATAGATATTGAAGTGCAGAATGCAAACAAAGAAGGTGAAGCAGTTGATGCTAATGAACATATAATATATCGAGCATGGCAAAAGAGTGGAGAGATTATTGCAGGAACTATTCTAGCTATTTCTCTTGCAGCCTTATTTGGAATAGTATTTGGATATAGTAGATCTTCATTATTACTACTACCACGTTCAGACAATAACAAAAAGAAGGCATTAGTTTTAGCTGGCATGATGTGGTTTGTATTGTTTTTAGTACCTGCACTCAAATATCCGGCCAATCCTCCAGCTGTAGGAGATCCAGAAACGATATACTATAGACAGAGTTTATACATTGTGCTGCTGATAATATCTGGATTTAGTGCATTAGCACTAGCTTTCTTATACACTAAGATCGGTGACAAATCATCATCAAAAAGGATTGGATTTCCATTATATATGCAGCAATTATAATTGGTGCATTTATAATCTTACTATCTAATCCAGACAAGATATCTGCACCTATGGATCTAGTTCTTGCGTTTAGAATTGCGAGTGCGTTTACTATGAGTGTATTCTGGGGCATATTAGCCCTGATCTTTGGTTCCTTTTGGGATAGACTAAAACCTCACAAAACAACTAGAATTACAACAGTTTAGATAAATAATAATCATCATCAGTTTAACCTAGCTTCATATCCTTTGATACTATTTAATATTAGAGTCGTCTAGCATTTAACTGAATATAGTCATCTGAAAAGAATTGTATCCTTCTATTACTTTATAATCTTCAATGCTACTGATTAGGACAATTGGAGCTGTTGATGTATATTCAATGAAGAAATGGGGAACGCTTACCCCAATGCCTGTTGTGATAATGTGATTACATAATATTTGCCGGTTCTGTACTATACTCAGCCTGTACCTATAAATTCAGAGTTCTTTTTTACAGTCTTTACAAATTCTTCTAACTTTTTTAGAGTTTCTGAATGCAAGTGATGTTCAATTCCCTCAGCATCTCTATTTGCAGTATCTTCGTCTACTCCAATCATTATCAAAAATTCAGCCAATAAACTATGTCTTTTATGGATATTCTTAGCAATATCAGTTCCCTGCTGAGTTAGACGGATTCCTCTATATTTTTCATAATCTAAATATCTGCTTTCATCTAGCCTCTGCAGCATTTTGGTGACACTTGGAGAACTAACATTGAGACATTGTGAAATATCTATGGTTGTAGCATAGCCTTTCTGCTGTACTAATTCATAAATGACTTCAAGGTAGTCTTCCATTCTATCTGTACGGTCTTCTTCTTGTTCTTCTTTCTTTACATTATGAGCAGCATTACGAATCGATTCAAGACGACGTTTTTTTGCATTCGATTCATCTTTCAACTCACTTAACAATCATTCATTCACCTACTAATATTTTTACTAAATATCCATTATCTGCGCATAGCATTTATCAAGACGAATCAAGACGACACCAGCAATGATGTTACATACATTATTGCCATTCCTACTATAAACCCCACAATCATAGATGTACTTAATAATGTCTTTCTTTCGCCCTCAACAGTATTATTATTTTTTGTCATCCAAGAAGCAATAGAAAGTACCACTTGAAATATTGCACCAGCGCCTATAGACAAGAATATTATTGCGGCAATGGGAGAATACAGGAATCCTCCAATCCATGCTCCTATTATGGCCGGAACCCCAGCTATCATGCCCATTGCTACGAGTTTTCGTATCATGACTCTGCCACTTTTGGCCATTGGTGCTACTATTGCCAAACCCTCAGTAGTATTATGTAATGTAAATCCAACTATTAGAAAAGTACTGAGTGCAACTTCACCAAGTACAACAGCAGCACCTATTGCCAAGCCTTCGCCAAGATTATGCAATCCTATTCCTATTGATATCATCAACGCTATTGCGACAGGTTTTACCATTTGTTGTTGTGTAGTGGAAGCAGAAGAGGAGGAGGAGGATACTTGCAAAGGAGATTTCGAGTTAGTAGAAGATTTCATTATAGCGTGTTGAATAAGTTTTTCAGATGTATATAACAATGCTAAGAAAGAAAAGATTGTAACCATAGCAATTAACACCTGACCATTGAAAGTTCCTGCAATACTTTCTGCAGTAATTTCATTGCTTTCTATTAGCGCATCTATTCCCAAAAATACCAGCAATCCTGCAGTAAGACTGAGAAAGAAATTGTACCTGTTTATGCTCAGTCTTTTAATGAATGGAAACCAGAGAAGACCTATTAACACGGGTATAACCCCTACATACGTACCTATTACTGCAAAGTATGATGCCTGTTCTACATTTGGAATTGGTGCTAATGCAGCAGCTTCGACATCCTTGCTGAACCTTGTGCCATCTGAAGTAGTTACTCCTACTTGATATGGTACTCCAGGACTCCAAGAAAAAGGCACTATAACTTTTGCTTCTGCCAACCTTGACAAGGTTTTACTAGGTTCTATTGCAGCAGGGGTTATTCGATCATTTATATCAGCCTGTGCGATTTCCACCTCCTCTGGACCAGTATTACGGATGTAGGCTACAATTTTACCTTCTTGGAACTCTATTCTTTCTATAGTGATTTCAGGTAAAGGTATTCCTGTGTTTAGGAACGATTGACCAGGACCAAAAAGAAATATAATCATTCCAGCCAACACTAATAATGGAATTAACGCAATAGCGATTATTTTTTTTCTACTGGAATTCCTATTTCTATTGATTCTATTTTCTATCTCCATTTCTCTTAACCACCTACTCCGGATTGAGTCCCTGTATATTGTGGATCTTCTATCTTTCTTTCTGTAGTGCTAGAATTATTATTATTATCATATTGATTATTACTTAGCTCGGCTGGATAAATGGCTCTTTCGCCCTGACTTAATGCGAGGGTATCTGGTTCAGTCGGATCTTCTTTAACCAAGAACGTACCGATCCAGCCTTTCTCAGCAAATTCTGTCTTGTGTGCATGAAATAAGTATGGACCTGGATATTTGTAGTTAAATTCAAGTATCCCTCTTTCCCCTTGGCTCATGGTTACCATGTCAGTATATTCATCTGGTACTAAATTGGTACCACTTCGGTAGAGCTGGAATAGATTAGCATGCAAATGGAAATTATTTATCTGATCAAATTCTAGCATATTTACCAGATAGACTCGTACCAACCTGTCCTTTTCAATCGGGATAGAGTGATGCATATAATAAAATGGAATTCCATTTATAGTGTAAAAGTTATTCTCTGTATCAAAGTCAGTATCATAGCCGTTCATTACCATAACCATTTCGTCAGCTTGAGGTCTTGGTGTCTTAGGATCAACAATATAGACTCCATAAAGTCCACGTGAAATATGTTCTTCTAAAGGTAGTGTGTGACAATGGTAGGGAAATACTCCAAATGGTTCAGCGATAAATTCATAAGTAAACCTTCCACCAGGAGCGATATTATCAAACACCCCATCCATTTCTGATGCGTGAATTCCATGGAAATGCATAGTATGTGGTTCTGTTCCATTGTTTATGAACTGAATCCTCACCAAATCTCCTTCAGTTGCACGTATTGTTGGGCCTGGAATTGTTCCATTAAAAGTCCATGCATCCATAAATACGCCAGGCGATACTTCAAGATTTTTGTCCTCGGCGATTATAGTAAATTCGCGCAATGTTATACCATTTTCTGTTGTAGAGACTCGACCATAATTGAAATCCCTTAAATATTTCATTGGACTTATATTCGGTTCAGATGTTTCACCTGCGTTAATAGAATCTAAAATATCGCCTGTAGTTTCAATTGAATTATATCCTCCACCGTGCCCTCCTCTAACTATTGATGTATTTGTTTTTTTCTGCGAGCCGTTCTGTGCAATAACTGGAAATTGACTAATCGAGAAAATAGCAAACGCCGTAATTAGAACAGCCATTAAGAGGGCTGAAATCAGAATTATTTGTGAACGTGACATCAGAAAATTAATTTGTTGGTGTAATTAATAAATGTTAGCCTGTGCTAATGCTATTAGCATACTTTATATATTTTAGATCCTGCTAAATGAATTTTTGTTATACTTTTGGGTAAATACTTCATACATATCAAATATACAAAAAATATTTGACTCAATTGACTTTGATCTGGGAGATTGTCAATCTATGTTGTATTAAGTGAATTTTGTATCATTATGACTATTGAAATACACAGACCTCAATGCCATTAGTGGTATAACGGATTTATGCAATATATGTGGAGAACTTAAAACAAGAAGAAAGACCTTTAAACATTAACCGGACTCGATGACCTCTGAATGTATCTTCAAAGATATATGTACACCCACCATATATAGTAGATTTGAAAATGCATAGATTTGACTTTTCAAAATAGATTGATTAAAGTGGTCTGACTGAAGCAATAAAATGTCTATGTTCTTACAGCATGTAACGGGTATCTTTTAACACATATATATCTCGTAAGTTCGTCTGCTCTTGGCATACAGAAAGCAAAGATTAGTCTCAGCATCATATGTATATATTTTAATGTTTAAATAATAACTTGAATAAATCATTATAATATAGAGCGAAATATGAAAAACTAATAAGATGTAAATAGGTTTAAATAAATGCGTATTATGTCAACATTTATGGCAAATTCTCTACTAGATGATTCTTGTTGTATGGTAAATTATGAAAAGTTTGAAGGAAGACTGTCTTTTATGAACTGAACGTTATGGCGTATATTCAGCCATTATTGGGCTTGTTAGGAAAGCGAACGCAGAATCGTGTAGCAGTAGAACAACGTCATATGCTGAACATGTAAATCGAACAGGTACATAGGTTGAAGAAACGCTATATAGATATAACTACTATAATAATCTACGAAACATTTAAGTAGAAGTTTCTTCCACTATATTTCTAACTAAGTTTATGAATACTGATTCCAATGAATCTATTATCTCGGAGCTACAATCACTTGCAAAGAAACAGCCTCTTAGAAGTAGTGTTGAGCTAAACAGAGCCAAAGAACTTATGATCACACTAAGGCAGAAAGGTTATACTAATAACGATATAAGTAGACTGAATGGTGGAGCATGGTCTGAGAATACTGTCAAACTTTATACAAGAGGCACAGATATCGTGGATTCTACTTCAAAGGATGATGCTATTAAAATAATATCTGAAATGGTGAAAAGTGGTTTAACTCTAAATGAGGTGAAAAAAACTGTTTCATTAAAATCCTATCTGGATGCAGAAAACATGTCTTTAGAAGACATAGTATCATTATTACGGGATTTGAATAGCTCAGGCTTGAGTTTGAAGGATATCATTCAATTACATAAGAGTATTAAGGTAGAAGGGTTATCGCTTAAGCAGCTTACAGAGCTTTTTATATACAAATCAGATTTAGAGAAAGCAGGCTTGACGGTTGAAATACTAAAGCAGATTCGCCAAGCTTCAAGCACATTTGGAGATGCAAACTTAGTTATTAAAGCAGTAAATGAATATGGCAATCTTGTAGCACTAGAAAATGAGATAAATCATGCAAATGCAAAGAAAGAACACATACAGTTAGATATAGAACAATCCCAAGCAAGCCTTAGAGATATTCAGGAAAAGATAGCACAGCAACAGGAGCTGTTCATAGAGTATAAAGAATTAAAAGAGTTAGGATTTGATGAAATCTCACTTAAGCAGATCAAACAAATCGCAATTAGATATGCTGCTGATAATCATAATAGTAATAGTAGTTTTAATAGTAATGATGATAGTAACAGTAGTAATAATAATAACAAATCTGTTAGTATAACTAAGGATTTTGTAAACAAAGCATTTCAAGCATTAAACAAGTTTACTGATATATCAGATATTGAATCAGAAATAAAAAATCTGCAGAGAAAAAGGACTGATTTAGAAGCTGCATTAAATAAGGTTAATTCTGATTATGCTCATCTTCAAAGCTTGATAGCTATGTGCAATACTTTGCTTTATGATTTAAAGTTTAGTCTTCCAGCCATAGAACAGCTATATAACATAGCCAAAAGGTATGGAAAACCTATTGAGGTGTTAGAGGCAATAGGCAAATATAATAATTTAAAGTCAATTGAAAGACGGATCGAAGAGCTTGAAAATAAAAAGATAGAGTTAGAGGCCAACGTGAAGGTATTAGAGAATCGCATACATGAGCTTAAAGGACAGGCAGATGCTATCAAAAGTTCTATTGATGGTCTGCAAAAACCCATGCAACAAGAGATAGTACAATCATTTAACAATGCTACTCAAGCGATAACAACTACATATCAGCAACAACTATCTTTACTGAAAAATTCAACTGAAGAGTATGCCAAAAGGTTGGGAGCTGCTGTTATCCTAGAAGAAGAGCTTCGACTTGCAAGGATTATTTTGGCAATTTTCAAATATCCTGCTGAGGCCAAGAATATATCTATTAATTATGTAATTCTCATGCTAGATGCAGCAGTAAAGATGTGTCGTGTTAAAGGAATAAATCCAAAAATAAAAGCAGGTGAAGCGTTAATTGTTGCTGAAAATAGTTTGTGTTCTGGTATAGGTGTTGAAATGCTGCGCCTTATTGAAGGCGCAAGAAGAGCTATTGAAAGATTATTGGAGAATGATGCTGCTGCAGTATAGTCTGAGCAAAAAAAACAAAAAAGGAATAACCAAAAAAGAAGGAAGACAAATGAGCCTAGAAAAGATTGATCAATATATTAAAGAATTAGAAGCCATCAAGAATTATGATATATGTAGACAAATGCTATCAGATTATAAATCATATACATCCTCTCTATTAAGGAACAATTCTATATATCTACAAAGGAACAAAGATCTATCAATTCAAAATAAAAAACTTAGCAAAGAGTTGCAAAATAAGAATGATCAAATTTTCGTCCTGCAGCAAGCAATGTCAAGAAGAAAAACTACAAGAATGAAAACAAATACGACAACGACAACAATATTACCATCATTAAATCTTCAAGATCTCATTAAAGGTACATCTTGATATTTTTCAGTTCATAAGGACGGAAGTACACACATACACACGCAGATACAGACACACCCTAGCTGATGTATGATATATATATGCCTAATCTTTGTGACACCTTTTCCGACTATTTCTTCTTTCTTTACTATAAATTATAATAATATCTTTTTGTAATCGTGTAATTACAAAGGAGTGAATTTGATATCACCATTATACTCTTTTTTAAGGGTAAGAGCTATTATTGCTCCTCCTTGTAAATCAAAATCACAGTCTTTTTCTATTCTGCTTTTTTTAATTATTGTATTTATTGTTATAGCACCTATCTATCTAGATCTACTTTGTATCTTTAACCATCAAGAAGGTACTGTTTTATTTCTTACCTGGGTTTGTAGTAGTACTGGTACGAAGTATACCTAGATTATTCCATATATTTATTAAGAAATAATGAAGATAGGTATAAAGACTGTTTAGGACACTGAGGGATAATCTACAAGGATAACAACGGATAATCATTCTTAATAAATCAGAAAAAATAACGAAGATACTATAACCTTATCATTATAGTACCTTACATTGTAAAATTACTAACTAAAGTCTACGTACAAACCGTTTTGCCATCATTCTCCTATTCGATCTCCTATTTCATTGCAATTTATGGTACAGGTATTATTCGATGATCCTTTCAGTAAAACATATGAGATAGACTTACTGGAAAAGAACTGTAATCACTTACACTTTTAAAAAGTTAAACAGATTCCAAAAAAAGCATCAGGTCTTCTTAATTTAATCATAATTTATTCAGAATAGAACTTATTGTGTTGTATGTCTGAGCGCACAAAATTGTTTATTAAAAAAGCTGTCCAGTTCATCGTTCAAATAGCGAGAGATTACGGTAACTTTTTGTGTTCAGAATGCTCTTTTTCTTAAGAAATAGAGGAAGTTTTTGATTGGCAAATAATTGCATTTCTTAATAAATTTCTTAATAAGACTGTGTTAACAACGAATAGGTCGCAGAAAATAAATCACATGAGCAGTTTCTTTATCATATAGAAAGCTTAAATAATAATTATCATCTTATCTTCTACAAGACGATGGTTGACTTGTACCTTTGAATGTTGCACTGATAGATCAAACTCTGCAAAACATAAAATAAATTTGTAGATTTAGGAAATAGAATCTCGCCATATAGAAAATCCATCTTTTCTTGTTATAGTATCTATTGACTTTGAGAGAAAATTATTTTTTATCAGCGTGTTCCCATCCCCAACTATTATGGTTTTTCTCTTACTTCTAGAAAATGCAACACATGAGAATAGAAATGTTGGAGCGACCGCAGAATAGTAGATATTTTGATTTCTACGACGTTCTCTGTATCAGATGTACATTTTACTCAAACTAGAATCTATAATTGAAAATTAGGTTATGATGGTTCTCTTGCTTCCTTTAATATTGTGGCTAATACCAATTTAGTAACCGAAGCTATATAATCTATATCTAGAAGATCGGGAGAGTCTGTTGTACTATGATAATGTGGATTCTGAGTTGTTCCTGAGCCATCATATGCGCCAGTCACGATATAGCCACGAGCTTCAAAAGGACAGTAATCGCTTGCAAAGACAGCATCAAAGCGTACTTGTAGAGGAGTATAGGTATATGCCATAGTCTCCATCAGCCGACCAAAAGATTGTGATTCTTTATCATTGGATGGTACTTCATTGCAAGAAAATGGTTCATTGCTAATATCTATATCTATTTTAACCGTCTGAGGGATTGCCGGAAACCGATCATATCCAAGTTAATTAGTCTATAAAGCTCAATGTCATTATCTTTAATATGTTGAGCATAATGTGTAGATCCCCAGAAACCCTGTTCTTCGCCCGAAAAGAATACCAGTTGAATAGTATGATTCAAATATATTTTAGAGAGAAGGCGTGCTATCTCTAGGATTGAGGCAACACCACTAGCATTGTCATCAGCTCCTGGAGCTCTTGCATCTATGATGTCTGTGCCTTTCTTATCATAAACAATGGTATCATAATGAGCACAGATTAGAATGACCTTACTCGTCTTGCCTGCTTTATTACAGATGACGTTTTTTAATCTATAATCTTTTCCTTCATCTGAATGTATATAGTTATGAAAATAAACATCGCTATAACCTAGATTACGAAACTCTTCTTGCAGTATAACAGCTACTTCATCTATCACTTGAAGTCTGCTATGTCTATTGTGGTATGATGTAAGAAGGTTAATCCATCTTTGGATATTTTCTGTGGAAACTAATGATACAACCGAATTAATGAATTTATCTACTACTGGGGCTGTTCTCTCAAACTCGGTTCGCTTAGACGGAAATAATGGAATAGAGGGGCGTTTTCTCTTATCTGGTGGATCATAGTGTTCAATTTTGTCGTCTGACATTGATTCACAATCATCTCCTATATTAACAAGCCAAATATAATTTTGTACGAAAAAAGTATTGTGTTCAGCCGCGCTTTTGCATCTTCATAATCTTTATTCAGAAATAGTATCGGCACCAAAAAATTCAAATCAGACTTTTTAAGGTATATTTTCAAGTACTTATTCTCTTCTTAACCTTAAGAATATTATCATCATATGAGATAATCCTCATAGATGGGATAGAGGGCTCTTCGACAATTATCTCAGTAGTGTCTTGTTGTTTGATTGTATATTTGCTTGCTTTTGTATATTCCATATCTGTTGGACCAATATTGTATTTAATAAATTCACCATTATCCTTAATTTCAAAGCTTTTCCTCCATCTGGAAGGAGGAAATTCATAGTTTTCGGGCCTATATACTTCTTCATCTGCTGTATCTTCTTCACGTGAGTGAATCCAGTGTTTACATAGGGCTTTTGGTATCTCAGACATATTTTAGCCTTCTATTCAAAAGATTAAGGAAATAGCTTAGAGGCTTCTACATACTCTGCACCATTGAAGAGTAATTTCGAACCATCAGTTTCTGGTTCCAATCTTTTTAAAAGCATGGAGCGCGCTGTTCTTGGTAAAGTTAATGCATTAGATGTTTGAAGAGAGTATCTAGGTCCATTGATAGCGGCGTCCATTTTTCTAATTTGTCCATATGTAAACATATACATAGATTCATCATAGACGTAATCCATGAAGTTCATAAACATATCTCCATTTGGTCCATTATTACATGATATGTTTGGAAAATCTGGATCTCCGTAATTTGCCGTTAATTGGTTTGGAGTATCTTGAACATTATCTGAACCAGAGCAATTTCCTTCATCTGGATCTTCCGGACCCCAAATATGATAAAGGTCAAGGTAATGACCGACCTCATGTGTGGCTGTTCTTCCTTTATTAAAATGATCCACGGCAGTTCCTTGGGTACCAAAGTATTTGTATCCAATAACAACTCCATCCCTTGCTTCATCCGGAGCCATTCCTGGACGAAATGCATATCCTAATGTTCTACCAATTAAGTCACAGACCCATATGTTTAGATAACTGCTTGGATCCCAAGCATCCTTTCCTCCTTTATTGCTGAACTTGACGTAGTCATTTGATAGGCTAAAACTTTGATCCGAAGCTGTTCTGGTTATTCCATTGGTTTCATTACCATCTGGATCTCTCCTGGCTAACCTAAACTCAATTCTTGCATCAGCTGCAAGATGTTTAAATGGTTCAGGTATATTATCAATGTCAGTATTTAACATTCTAAAATCTTGATTTAACACTTTGATTTGACTTGCAATTTGTAAATTAGATATATTTTGTTCTGGAGTATTGTAGACTATATGGCAGACGACCGGAATTGTAATAACTGGTCGCTCAACAAAAGGACCAATTCTTGTCTGTAATAAACTAGCTGTTTCTATTTCAATCCTTCTTTTTCTGATAGCGGGATCTCTTAGATACGTTTTATCTAGTTCCACTGTTCCACAATTTCTCCTAATTACTTCACTCATTATTCAAAATCTCCTTATGTGTGCCATATTATTCTAATTAAGGATATATAACCAATAATATATCCGATTAATATTAAATTGTAAATAATATCCCTAACGTAGAAATACAATAATATAATAATTATTGATGTCCAATGCTCATAATTCTAGCTGCTCCTTAGGAGTTTAGTTGTCAGATATATGCAATGATTAGTAGTACTTTGATACCTCTGTGGTAGTAACACAGTCCTGTTTATAGTAACAATGACAGATATCAATATCCAGGCTATATGATGAAAACTCATACTAGCATATTTTGTGCATTCAGGATCTTCTATATCTATTTACTTACATAAGGCTTTGACAACAATTTGTCTTTGTAGCATGTTACCTATCTTATCTACAAGAGATATAGCTTTTATAGTAGACTTTTCTATCCATATTCAGTAGATATATAGTCAACATATCTTTGTAGGCAGCATCTTTGCCTTCTCCCTCTCTCCATCCCTCGCTGTCCCTTTAGTGCTTCAGATGTTATTTTGCATCAGAGCAAGCATATAATAGTAATAATAATTATGCATATATTGTGAAATTCTCGTTCTTCTATTATTGAAACTGCTGCAATGTCAATGTAATCGTCATCGCTTATTTTGAAGCTCATTCATAACTACTTGTATGTAGTCTTTCATATCATCTTCTGTCATTGATGCTTCAACTCCAGTCTCTTTTACCATGATATCCGAAGCTTTGCTATTTTTACTACTCTCCTTTCCAACTCCTGCTCCATATGCGATGCCCAATACTATCTAGTAACTTTGATTCCTTCGCGGCGAATTTTCGAATTGATTGATGAACTTTTACGTCTTCAGATACAGAAATTGAAGAAGAATATATTCCTACTAACATTAGGTATGACGATAATCAACAAATGAGATAGTGACAAGTCCAAAAGGCGGATATGGACCAGTAACCAAGACAATGGCTTGATTTGATACGAATAATAAGATTACACCATAAGCAGAAGTAGTCTGATTTTATTATTAGGTTCAAGTGTTTAAGGTGTTGGAAATTATAGTCTATGCTTATTACTCCGTGATTAGCGTCGTATATTGTTGCCTTTATTGATGGAACCTATTGAGTAGTCGTGTTATTGTTTAGGATTTCATAAAATAGCAAAAAAAGCAAAGTATTGGAGTATAGGAGAAGTCAGGGTTATATTAACTCAGATACTGAATATGTTTACAAGTGAGACATTATTCTTACTCGTCTGAGAACTATTCATTTTTTAGTGGTAAATGACCATCGTTTTGCTGAAACTAATACATTACCTGCTAGATCTTCTGCTCCTATATCGATTGCAGCAACATATTTAGTATTTGGAGAAAAGTCTTGGGTAGAATTAAATATAGCAGTTTTACCGTCTGAGCTAAGAGATACTATACCTGTTATGGGGATAGTATCATCTGCCTTTTTTACAGTGAATGTATTTGTATTAATAGTTGGACTGCTCATCGACTCACTAAACGTAGCGCTAACAAGTGAGGTAACTGGAACTTCTGTGGCTCCATCAGTAGGCAGAGTATTAAGTACTTGTGGTGGTACTTTCTCGCCGCTAGCTTGTTTTGTAGCAGCAGAAGCAGCAGCAGCTGCTGCTTTCTCTGTAGCAGATTCTGCTCCCCTCATTCCAAAATAAAATGCAATTATTGTTGCTAATGCTGTTCCAAGTATTGTACCAAGATTCTTTAGTATATCAATCAAAGATTGAAGAACAGGACTCGTTGAATTATTAATATTTAGAGTAATTAGAGCAAGAAGATAAAATATAACTGTTCCAACTAATACTATAATTCCAAACGTCATTAAAGATCTGTATAATCCTGGCATTCCGACAACTCGGATATTCTCTTTATCGGTACTCTCCTTAGGTTTTTTTCTGTAGGCTAGAAACATATCTAAGACTAGGGGAATAATTATAATAAGAAAAATTACAATTATGAAAAGGGCCGGAAGATTACTTTCAAATATTGAACTTATTATTGTAGTAGAATTAACTGCAGTTGCATTAGCAGTAGTAGTAGGTAGTGATCTAGCAGCAGAAATACTGGAAATATTTTGTAAAGCTTCTATAGAGTTAGTTAATGCAGCTGTTGCATTTTCTAAAGCATTTGTAGTGTTTTCTAATTTACCGGTAATGTTTTCGGATACGGCACTAGTAGCATTCGTAGTATTAGTTACTCCGCCAGTCGTAGCTGTCAGAGAATTACTATCATTAGTGGCAGGTAAAGACAAACTAGCTATTGCCTTCTCTGAAGACAAATTGTCGATGAATAATAGGGAGACGAGAATCACTGCAGAAATTGTGTTTATATACATTCTTTGCGTTGTTCATAAATTAACAATTGCTAAATGTTTTAAACTTTTTCTTCTTTTTTTACTAAATAAATAGATTCTAGGACTTAACATCAATGTTTAAAACTGTCGTTGAAATACAATATAAAAAAATTTTCTACATTATTATGTTAGTATGTATCCAGTCATAGGTATATAGTCACATCCCATTAGAAGTGGCTATCGCATTAAACTTGAGAGAGCCAGAAGCAACAACAATCAAGAAAAAGACAATAATTCTCCTAAAGCAATAGATAATTTATCTCTGAAGTTAAAACAAAAAAAGCAAGAAGTTCAGCAATTAGAAATAAATCCTAATGATATATTAGAAGAGGAAGAAAAAAGATAAACCTCTTTGTCAGCAAGAATAACAATATGTAATAATATTATGATGCTTATTTAAGTATACTATTCGATGTAATATTTTGTTTTTGCTATGTCATTATCCATTAGCAAATAATAGAAGAACCTGGCATCACATATGTATCTTTTATTATCATCATTATTCTATTGATTCTTTAATTTTAGGAAGATGAGTTTCTAACCATTTTCTTCCTCTAATTGCAAGTAGTTCAAAATTCTCTCTAAACCTATGATAATTCCACTCTTTTCTTATGCCAGAAATAACTGACTTGCTGCTTTCCCATTCTATTTGTATATCTCCATATCTATCAAAATATAAATTCTCATCAAGAAAGCCATATTCTATTAATATCCCTGCTAACTCAAATTTTGATGTGAACCTCTCAAATAATTGAGCTCCTTTGCTTCCTTGTGGATACTTATTTCTAAATTCTTCGAAGTTTATTGTTTCTTTATATTGTCCCCAAAACCATTCTGCTGCTTCAAAATCATAACTAGTATTGTATAGCTCAGCTATCCTTAACAACATATTGATATCATCTGTAGTTATTGCTGATGCTGCTACATCTCTTTTTGTTGTCCTAGTCTTTTTAGACAATGGTAGCCTTTTTCTATTTTTTGGCATACTCATAATAGCTCCTGCATGCAGATAAATAAACTCGCTGTCATAATGATAAAAAATATGTGCTGTTTTTCATCTTGCAATCGCCAATCGGCAGTAGTTATTTTGGTTTTTCCAAAATAATGGTTAAGAGAACAATTGAAAAGATAAATTTAGGTGATGTTTGGGAAAGCATTACTAAAAACTATGACTTTATAGAAGGTGCACAAATGTCAAACAGCTTTATTATACTAATGACTTTAAGCCAATCAAAAGAACCATTAAGCACAACTCAAATATCAGAAAAAATTGCAATAAATTCAAGGGGTCAGTTATTGAAAGTTTCTGGAGCGCTCAAAGATTCATTAGAGAATAGATTACGAAAAGCTGGCTATGTCGATGGAACTGATATCCCAAATGATAAAACGGATAGAAAGCCTATTCGAATGACTTTGTATTCAATAACACCAAAGGGTATAAAGCTATTAAAAGGGTGGTTGGCCTTCCTTTCTGCATTATAGAATATTTCTAGTTGTCAAATACTCGTCAATCAGAGCCCATAATATGAGGTAAATACATTCAACAATGGCATATGTATATCGGAATGTTGATCCTATTGTGGCGGCAAGAACCAATGTTGTACAACTTCATCCATTGCTCCATCATATTCACGTACGTTCCTATTGGCAATATTATTTCTAAACCCTATATATCCTCCATGGTTATCGCCTATACCAACACGACAATCTTCATTAAGTATGCCGAAATAGTAATAAGCTAAGCATAGACCAAAATCCCAATCTTCAATTATGGTTTCATCACAAATTACCAATCCGCAAAAAACAAGGTGTACATCCTCAATTCCATCTGCATCTTGACCAGCTTCTATTTGATTTTGGACATTTATATCATAATAGGGTGGTGTTGAGACTTTATCTACGTCATGTGTAGTGTGTTGTCTTCCAGCTTGTCCTAACGCTGAATCTTCTTCAAAAAAAGGATAAATCTCATAAAGTGAATTAGGGGGATAAAAAGGAAGTGGTTCGAGCATATCATCTTCAGGATTATACAAATTGTAAAATCTGATCACTTCTTCTTCTATAGCCTTTCCGTAGGCAGATTTTACAGTGGAGTTACCAGTAACATCAAAAGGATTTTTTGATACTTCCTCATTATCAATAGCTGCTCCCATTAAATGAACAGACGCTATTTTGAAACCATTATTTTTCCATGTTGTATTTTTATTCAGGCTATCTAAAGTACTAAGAATTACTCTAGCACCTAGTGAATGAGCTATTAATCTAACATCAACATTTTTATCATATTGGTGCTTGCAAGTATTAATATAATCAACAATGAAATATGCAAGTTTCGGACCATTTTGTTTGGCTATTAATTTTGCATTATCCCATTGTATATCTGAATTCCAGCTTAAACCGATTAATGGAATGATGTAATTGTTATGCTCTAACGACATTCTGACCCTATCAAGTCTCTCCTTTGCCTCATATTGATCATTATGCCATCCATGAACAAAAATTGCAACTTCTGCAGGACAGTCTGTCTTTAATTGGTTAATATTACCAAGTGGTCTACCATTATAATCAAATTCTTGTACGCCTCGAGGACGATCAGAACCATCTCTAGTGGTTATCATATAAGTAGGAATAGTTGCTTCTCCTGCTGTTGCCCAAACATCATTATCAAATTCCAAAATATTTGCTGGAAACAGCAGCAATGTGAATAATGACATAACAACTCCTAGCAATACGATTGATATGCTACTACTATATTTCCTGAACCTAAGGTAATAGTCTTCATAGTTAAAATAATTCATATTAAAATTAGGTTTATTGTTAAATTTTTTATTATTGGTATTATTTTTTTTCGAATCAGTCATGCGTCATCGCTACTTATATTTTCTTGGTCTTTCATATAGAAATACAGCAAAAGCATTATGCAGGTTTGTAAAACGAAGCCACGTTGCTGTCTGGAAATGGATTCAAAAATATAAACCTGAAAGAATATCATACAGACGAAGAAAAGTTTCTGAATTGGTAATTGATGAAACACAAATCAAAGTAGGCAATGACTACTTCTGGTTATGGGTTGCAATCGAACTTAACAACAAATCAATTCTTGATATTTATCTTTCAGCAGAAAGAAACATGTTTGTTGCACAGAATTTTATTCGAAATCTGGTAAACAAATATGGAAAGCATCCAGTTTCTACAGATGGTGGTACTTGGTATCCGTATGCTTGTAAATTCCTCAAATTAAGACATCATCTTCATTCTTCTTTTGAGAAAAGCATCATAGAGAGAACAATTCAATACATAAAAGACAGAATAGAAAATTTCGATGATTACTTTCCATGTAGAAAGAAAAGGTGTAAACTAAATCATGTTACCAGTTGGTTTAATGTATTTGTTGACTCATATAATACTAGTATGGCTCCTTAAGTTAACAGAGCCTTCGGCCAGGAGTATTGAATATATATACTTCATAATGGTAGAAAAAAGAGTTGGAGTAAACAAGAGAGAAAAATTGAATCAATAGGCCAGTTCTTGCTTCACTGATACTACTAAAAATACTACTTATTCTCCTAGTTAAAGCAGAGCCTTTTAATCTATCAAATGGTCTGTTATCTTTTGTGACCATGTTTACTTTGTTTATTGCGAGGTCTTTTAAGGTCAAGCCTATATATCATATTCTCTGTGTATAAATATGTATTTAATATATATATTATAAAATTTGCAATTAAATAACATAATAATCATTAAACATGCAGATAGGAGGAGGAGTTGTATGATTATCTCTATAATTACTATATAGCGGCAATGCCATAATTATAATTCATTTTAGATTGAAATTTATAATTATAGCA
>JAREAI010000290.1:0-3821 GCA_029240435.1 Nitrososphaeraceae archaeon
TAAAAAGGAAAAGAACGAATTCCCATTATTAGAATTTGGAATATACACCGATGGCATACTTTTCAACCATACGGAAAATCAAGCATATTATTTTCATGTAACAAATGATTGTCGTTTGGATGAGATTCAAAGCCAAATAGATCGTTCCTCTAAAAAAAGCCATCATCCTTCTTTCTCATATTCTACTCCGAAGACAAACATAACCCAAAAAAAATACATGGATTTGGTCAATAAATCCAAAGAATACCTTTACAATGGAGATATCTTCCAAGTAGTTTTATCAAAGAAGATGGACTTTGGTATCACGGGGGACTTACTTGGAGTTTATCGGACATTGCGTGAAATCAACCCATCTCCTTATATGTATTTTTTAAAAATGTCTGATAAATGTATCATAGGTTCAAGCCCAGAGATGCTTTTACGGATCACGCAAGACTTGGTAGAAACGTTTCCAATTGCAGGAACACGGCCAATAGTAAATGATGAGAATAAGAACAAAGAATTAAGCATAAGTTTACTCAATGACGAGAAAGAAATTGCAGAACATACGATGTTAGTAGATCTAGCTCGGAATGATATAGGACGTGTATGTAGATACGGTACAGTTAGAGTTCGTGATCTCATGACCGTAAAACGATTTAGCCACGTACAGCATATAGTATCCCATATAGTTGGTCGCCTTCAAAATGGTAAAGATTCATTTGATGCCTTCAAAGCAATATTTCCTGCTGGAACTGTTTCAGGCGCTCCAAAAGTACGTGCAATGGAAATTATTGATGAATTAGAACCTAATGCTCGTGGACCATACGCAGGGGCGTTGGGTTATTTTTCGTTTAACGGTTCATGTGATTTTGCAATCACAATAAGATCTCTTTTTATAAACAACAATAGAGCATATGTTCAGTCAGGAGCGGGTATTGTTATCGATTCTATTCCAGAAAAAGAATGGGACGAGACAGAATATAAGTTAAATGCGATAATGTCTGCACTTAGAGACCAAAAGAAGGATAAAAGATATAAAAAATCGTTTAATACATAATTGGTTGGACATTGAGATGATCATCAGACAATTTTAGTGGATTGGGTTCATTATCTTCTGAGTGTAGCGTATAGATTGTTTGCACATAATATGGATAAATATGCCCTTAGCGCGATTCAAATAACAATCATTAGTGGCTAACAATAGGCCGTATTACCTAAATGAGAAGACATTTTAGGCAATTGCCGTGTTCGTCCATTATTTAGTGAATAATGATAAAACCGATCAGAAAGAATAGTATATAACAAATTATCTTATTTTTTCTTTGTATTCTTAGATATCACGTCTCCAGAAACAACTTTATGAATACGACCCTGTGGTGTCTCTATGAGCAGAAATCCATCGTTTTCATCCATATCTACAGCCACTCCTTGAAGTATTTTATTTGACTGTTTCACTATAACTTCTTTTCCTAATGTATCAGATATCTTTTTGTATTTTTTGATAATTTCTCCAGCTCCTTCATTTTCTAATCGAAAAACGTACCTTTCTATATTTTCCAACAGCAATCGTATGAATTCAAAGATTTCAATTTCTTTTCCATGAAGTTCATTTTGTAGTGACGTAATGTCATAAAAACCTGCGGACTTTGCAATATCTGAATCAATTTTTTCGATATCTATATTAACATTTACTCCTATTCCTATTACAACAAAATCGATTTTATCAGCCTCAGTACTTACATCTAAAAGAATACCAGAAACTTTTCGTCCGTCGATAACAACGTCATTAGGCCATTTCAATTTAGCATTTAACTTAGTCATTTTCTTAATCACATCACATACAGAAAGCGCAGATAGTAAAGGAAGAACAGTGATCTGACTGCTTTTTATTTTTGGTTGCAGAATAATCGACAGCCAAATACCTCCACGCGGCGATATCCATCTTCTTCCCATTCTTCCTCTTCCCTTTGTCTGATGTTCAGAAACAATAACTGTTCCATGAAGATTATCCGTTTCTCGTTCTGCTAAAGAAAGAGCAATTGTTTGAGTAGATTCAACGGTTTGGTAGAGATATATTCTTCTACCAATAAAAGATGTACGCAACGCAGAGAGAAAATTCTCTGTATTAATATTAATACCGTCAGTTTGAGGCAAATCCTTCTGTATATGATTACCTTTGAGTTCAATATTATTATCGCGCTTTTCTATACTTCTAATGCATCTATTATTTTATAGATATATATTTTAATATAACGATATTATTGATTACAAAAAATTTCCAACTCAGAAGTAAAAACGAAACCTCCATTGCAATGAATTTTCATTATTAATCAATATAGAGCTTTATATATAGAATAAAATTCCTTCTATGCCAATCCAGGAACAGCGTCTATCAGATAAGAGCAAAATGTAAAGTCATTCTATACAAAATTATTTATCTTATTAATAATGTGGAATCAGATATTATTAATTTGCTCAATACAACGATAGTATGTTATCTGATTTATGGTAACATCTTCGATTTTGAACTGTAATAGCGCTCGTCTTGTATTTCTTTTCTTTGCTATGACACCGTGCGTAAGATCGCCTATGAGTTCTACCAAACCAACCTTTAACATAACATGATTAACATCTTCTTCACTTATTCCTAATGCCAAGGAGATTTCTTTCGCCGAAAATCCTTTATCTCTGTTTCTACAAAGAAAATCTGTGACTATTGAAGCAAGGTCCTTATGCGCGTCAAATTCAGCTGAGTCTATTGGCGGTGAAATATGATATCACATTGGGTAGAGCGACGTATTCTCTATATGTTTTTATCGTCTTCTTTTTTTTGATTATTTATGCTTCGTAACATATATCGTTTGTTCTGTAAGAATTTAGATCTGACTATGGGTTCTGACTTATATTTGTTGAAAATACAGCCATATATTATTTCTGCGGAAAAGATCAATAAGCAAAGTGGATGATTATTATTATTATAAAAATATACAAAAGATAATCCCCGGTTATAGAAGGAATAGATAATGATAACAATATGGTTGAGGGCGATTAGAATCAGGTTCTTATTTGCCTCTATTATTGCAGTCATCAATGGTTTAACAGTATCATTTTGGAAGTACGGGGCCTTTGACATTACTTATGCCATTCTTACATGTGGAGGCGTAATTTGTCTTCATGCTAGCGTTGATCTATTGAATGATTACTGGGACTATAGAAGAGGCATCGACAAAGTTACAAAGAGGACGAAATTTAGTGGAGGAACTGGAATATTACCTGAAAATCTTCTTAAGCCAAAGACAGTCTATGTTGCTGGAATGTCGTTCCTTATATTAGGATCTTTAATAGGAATGTATTTTGTTGCCATAAGGGGCATAACGATTGCCATCATATTGGCATTCGCAATCCTTTCTATTTATTTCTATTCAATAAAGATAGTTAATGTAGGATTAGGCGAGTTATTTGTCGCTATCAAAAGCGCTATGATCGTGATTGGAACCTTTTATGTTCAAACAGGATTGATAGATATGGCTGCTTTATATATCGGAATTATTGTAGGAACGCTTTCCGCTTCTGTTTTATTCGTTAATTCATTTCCCGATTATGATGCCGATCGCGATAACGGAAGACGCACTTTGGTTATAATTTTGGGAAAGAAGCGTGGAGCAAAGCTATTACCATTACTTGTAAGTGTAAGCTATGGCCTCATTGTAGTTGGTATATTACTTGATTATACAAAATTATATTCGTTAATATCTTTTGTATCCATTCCTGTGGCTGTGAGAGCTATCAGACAATTAGAGGAAAATAATCAGAAAGTCGAAAAACTAGTACCCGCCATG
>JAREAI010000291.1:0-3814 GCA_029240435.1 Nitrososphaeraceae archaeon
TATTCAATTTTCAAGTGTTTATTGATAGTATAAACAGAAACAATAAAAATACAATAACCTAGCAATGAGTATATTATTTATTTACTATACATATATACATATATATATAAAGATAGTTAATTGGAAGCACACCAATTCTTCAAAAATTCTGTTGCTGACTGTGTACTTTCAAATACTCTATCTTCTTCTATTAAGCCTTTAAAATCTGATATTGTAAGAGTTGAATTATTTAAAGTAACAATGCATTCAATACCTGCTTTATTTGCCGCTTGAACTCCTAATGGCGCATTTTCTACCACTAATGCTTCTTGTGGTTTTAGACTCATTCTTTCCAACGCAGTTTCAAATGGATCAGGATTAGGCTTGCCTTCTTCTAAATCATCACCAGTGATCACTACGTCGAATTTTTCTCTATTAAAAGTTTTATAAATAATATCTTCAACTTCTTGTCTCGCGGCACCACTTACAATAGCTTTTAAACAATCTAATTCGGCTATTAATTCTCTTACGCCATCGATAGGCTTGACTACTAATATCTGTTTTAAAATTTCCTTCTTTAAATTATGTATTTTATCTACAATAGAGAAATAATAAGGATTATTGTCATATCCTTTACGTCTGAAAATCTCTTTTATCATTTCATCAGCTGGCATTCCCTCTAGTAAAAAAATTGTTCTATCGTCAATGTCAATATCAGTCTCCTGTTTGATGGCAATCTGCAAAGCTTTACAATGATATGGCATTGCATCAACCAATACGCCATCCATATCAAAAATTACTCCTTTCACAAAAGAAAAGTAACGTATGCTTATTATATTAATACATCAGTAGAGAATTCTAAAATAAACATAATATATGCATTTTCCTATATCATAATATCATATTAGATCATAAAGGCAAAGATTTCTTAATGGTGAATGCAACATTAATTTATAAGATTCTAATTCTTCTTCCTCTGTCTTATATGAAAAATAACATTGACAATCAGCGAAGAAAGAAGTGGGTTTGTCATTGCTAATATCTACACTGTAATAATTTTATTATTCTTAGGTCCATTTTGTATTACATTATTCTTCTATCGAATTACAAATCAATGTATGATAAAAGATAGACATTGTGTGTTATAGACAGTTATGTCAACATATCATAAGTCGGCTTTACATAAGTAGTTAAGTAACTTCAGACTTTATAATTATGATGATAAACAAAGAACAAAGTTCAACCTTAGTAGTGGCATATTATTCCAATCTGAGGAAGATATATTTATAGAAGTAGATTGAAGTAGGTTGATTCAAGATACACAAGTTATTGTTAAAGTAAAAGATATAGGTACTGGTATAGACCCTGAAATATTGCCACAACTATTCTCAACGTTTTGTTCAAAGTCTTTTGAAAGTACTGGATTGGGGCTATTTATTGCTAAAAATATTGTAGAAGCTCATGATGGCAAGATATGGGCTGAAAATATTAATATTAATATTCATAGAGAAAAAGGAGCTACCTTTTCCTTTACTCTACCAAATATCAATGGACAACAAAATGTAAAGGTGATAGATCAATAATGAACAGGAGAGTCCTATTAGTAGACGATGAACCTGATCTTAATTTAACATTAAAGATGACTTTAGAAGAAAATGGATTCAAAGTCGATTCATTTACTGATCCTTTGTCGGCATTGGAGAATTTTAAAGAAGAAGCTGGTATGTATGAGCTCTTAATTCTTGATATGAAAATGCCACAAATGAATGGCTTTGAGTTATATAGACAAATAAAGAAGATAGATGATAAAGTTAAAGTATGTTTTCTGACAGCAGGTGAAATGGATTATGAGCAGTTTAAAAAAGAACTAATTCCTGCATTAGATAACAATTGCTATATTCAAAAGCCAATTGAAAATGAAACGCTGATAAAAAGACTAAATAGAATAATGGAGCCATCAAATTAAATCTGACAGTGATAACTTTGAAAATGAAATATCAATATTAGATGAAACTACATTCACTTCTGAACAAGAGTGCAAGAGAACAGAACAAGAATTATAGGAACTTATTGCTCTAAAGGATAGAATAGAAAAGTTGATCGCGAATATATTGAATGGAGAAGACTGTTCAAAACTAAAACAGATCTTTAAAGAAAATGTTAAACACATTGTAGCGGAAAATAAAAAACTAATATCAGTATCTTTTACAGTATTAATTCAGGCAGTAAAAAGCTGATCCAGAAATCGCTAAATTAATTCAGACCATACCCATGGAAAATGATGGTGAACAAAACAAAGATGATAATAACGCTATCAAATACCTTGAATTTAATAAGGATAAGATATTGGATTTAGCCGAAAAGCATTACGAAAACCTTCTAGAAGCATTGACAGATAATGTTAAAGACACTGCTATTACCGATTCTTATTCCAATCCTACATTAGGATTGCCCCGCAGTCATTACTGACATACCCCGCCTCATCTAATCAAAGTGATACTTACAGAATTAAAGATTTAGATATTTATTATAATGATAAAGGCGATATTGCTGATTGATCTAATAATAACAATAGGAGTTCTCTATCAATATCCATCAATTAATATTGTTGCGTCTCTATCAAAGTAGAGGATGTTCCATTCACTTTTAGCCGATCTATCTTTTCTATGTAATTAGGCATATGTCTATGAAGTAGGTCTCACTAATGATATGATTTAGGGATACTCTTTGATTATTAATTAGTTATCAAATAGCATATAATTTATAACATCGTCAGGAGGTCTGAGGAAATTTAGATTTAGAGTAAGTGTATAGATATATCGGGCAAGAATTGAACATGACTTGATTTTTTCTACTTATATTCTAGATAAAACTTTAGTTTTTCAATAGAAAAAATAGGGTTTGCAGCAGTAAGAATTGCCGATGTTTTTAGACGCCACCGAATGCTAATAGGCCTTCATTAGCACAGCGTGCAAAGCCACTACATTTGTTAATCTGATCTTTTCAAAACTGGATCTTGTATCTCCTCCGTCTCCATCTTCCATGAAGTTTACACTAGCTTGTTGTACAAGTACTAGACTTAATCCAGCTGACAGAATTGCTACTGCTGCTACGATTCCAACCATTGGTAAGGTTGAGTTCTTCATATCAATTCCCTTTAATATCTATTGGTATATATACTCTAAAAAATAATTCTGAATTATATATTAGATATATTCGAAATAATATTATCATAAGTATAGTAATTACTAAGTATTATATTCTTAATTAAGAACATTATAGTCAATTCTCATTGTTAGTTGAATATCTTCATTTCACAGTTTTGTTTCGTTTAAGTTCAGCTAATACGGTATCCAAATATACTTTCATGTCATCATATGATTCTTCCAATTCTCTTGTTCTTCTTTTTACTTCCTTACGTACAATCACATTCCATTTGGCAAGTAGGACTATTAAAACTGCTATCGCAGCAGTAGTAGCACCTGCTAGAAATGAAAACATCCTTATCCTTTGTATAAAAAGGACATCTCCAATATGAGCATAGATTTCTTTAGTAGGTGTTACTATCTGAAGAAAATATTTAGGCTCAGTATTAACAAAAATTGGATATCCCGTAGTTAATCTTTCACCTTTTCCGTAGTCATAGACTGCATAATCAGAGTTACCAGCTAATAATAGCTTGCGCGTTGAATTGTTTAGAATTTCATTATGATTTATAAATTTCTGTGCCACTTCTCCAAAAAAATATTCTCCTACCAAGTCTTGGTTTGCACCATTAGCCAGCAGAGTAGCGTTTTTGTTATATGCTACCAAGAATTGTGAATTGATGTTGCCA
>JAREAI010000292.1:0-3813 GCA_029240435.1 Nitrososphaeraceae archaeon
GGACCTTACACCTAAGGATTTAGGTTCTGCTGATCTAGTCGAAGAACGCAAGATTGAGACAGATAAATGGGTATTCATAGAAGGTTGTAAACATCCAAAAGCAGTAACTATACTTATCAGAGGTGGTTCTCAAAGAGTAGTTGATGAGGCTGAACGCTCAATTCACGATGCTATCATGGTTACAAAAGATGTACTTGAAAAGCCAGCAATCGTTGCAGGTGGAGGTTCTCCTGAATCCTATACAGCCGGCAAATTAAGAGAATGGACAAGTACGCTATCCGGTAGAGAACAACTAGCTGCAGAAAAGTTTGCCGAAGCACTAGAAGTAATTCCACTCACATTAGCAGAAAACGCAGGAATGGATCCCATCGATACTATGACAGATTTGCGTGCAAAGCAGAGCAAAGGCTCAAAATCGGCCGGAATTGATGCACGAAATGCCCGAATTACTGATATGTCAAAATTAGATATTGTAGAACCTCTCTCGGTAAAAGAGCAGGTTATCAAATCGGCAACAGAAGTCGCTTCGATGATTCTAAGGATAGATGATGTAATTGCCTCCAGTAAATCAGCCGGAGGACCACCGGGTGGCGGAATGCCACCAGGCGGAATGCCACCAGGCGGAATGGGAGAAATGTAATGTAGCTCTAATTTCTCTTTCTTTTAATCACAATTTTTTTAATTCTACAGAGATTACTTGTTTTACCCATATTCCTGTATCATTCATCTTTAGCAATTTATTTAGATAATCACTCCATGACATTATTCCATATGCTTTAACCCATTTCTTATAATGTTCTTTGAGACTTTCGAAGGATTGGGCGTGATAGTCACAGTATATGTCTATCGATGCTTTTCGTGAGCAAGCAGAACATTTCCTGTTCATGTAAATGTAGCTCTTAATATAACTAATATTATATTAATTATAGTTGTTATTTCTTCTTGGACTTCTTTATTCTCGCCTTATTTGTAAGATTATGGAAGTAGCAGTTGCTGCAAATAAAATAGAAAATATATATATCTTGTTTGAATTGTATATAAAAGACAAATCAGATTATTATTAATATATATATTTATTTTAGGCTCCTATTAAAAAAAATTTCTAGTTCCGATTACTTAAATATTAAGAATTATTTATGCAGTTCATTAATCATAATTAGATATTATTATAAGAGTATTTCATTTCAGCAAAATTTATTTATAGACAATATTTAGAATTACTATCAGTGATTCTAAGCGCTTCTAAAATTGTGCTAATTGCCTCTGTTTTATATTTGGTGATATTTTTCGCTTTGGTATCAGGCATAATTAATGCGATCCTTGAAGGTTCACTAGCTCCTCGAGGAACATTCATTATACCTTCAAGGTCTGCTCAAACATTAGGCGAAACAATTGTGACAACGACGATTCTATTTATGGGATTGGTTGGTGCTTATTTGCTTTACAGATCAGGACAAGCTTTAACTACAAAAAATCAGGAGGCATTACTCGCAGCAGGTTTTGGCGTTCTTTTGATATCATTGACGCTAGGTCTTATGTTGGTAAATATAAAAGTTTGATAAAGGATAAGCATTTTCTCCCACTGCTTTCTAGCTCTGATTTGTGCTAGGACTTTTTAGATATTTTTTTTGTTTGAAACAATAGTAATAATAATGTCCTCTTCTATACTGATGTAAACGCGCTTTTTTGCAATATAAAGTGCATTGGGATTAATGATGAGCGAGGCGAGTGTTACACTATTAAAAATTCGTTTGTGCTTTGGAAACTTTCATAGAAGATTATCAAATATCCTTGTCCTTACTTTTATCATATGAGATGACAATGGTAACGTGTGTATAGTTAGAAAATTCTCTTGCATATTCTAATAGAATTTCAAATCCTACGCGTATAGCGATAAAAGAACTGATCGTGAATTAGATATTGGAAAAACGTTCATATAAAATTCTTCTAAACTTCTTCTTAAGGCAAAGAAAAGGAAGAAGATTGAATTTGGATCTGTCTGTCTAATACATAAAAGATGTGTGTGTATAATATCGGTGCTGGAGTTTTTCTTGTTGTGATCATTTTTTATTATACTTTTTCCTTTTTTTTGTAGTGCATCATCGATCAATCAGAAGTTAACGGTTTTTATATTATATTCTCAAACATTGCTTCTGATCATTTATTTTATAGAGTGTGCGCTATCTATCTGTCTATCTATGAACCCTAGTTCTTTTTTACAATCGACTGATTCTTTATTTCCACCAATCTTCTCAACCTCTGGTTCGTCACCTTCTGATGTCATAGTTCAAGACTTTGCAGTAATAATGATAGTTGCAGCTATAATGCTACTCATCACTTACAAGTTAAAACAACCAATGCTAATTGGCTACATTATTGCAGGAATGGTAATTGGACCTTATACTCCACCATTTAGTCTGATACGCAATATAGAAACTGTAAACGTATTTGCAGAGTTAGGAATTATAATGCTGTTATTTGTAATTGGGACAGAATTTCCGATTGCCAAACTTAAGTCCGTAGGCAGGATCTCCGTAATAATAGCACTACCTGAGTCTTTAGGAACATTGCTAATTGTATATTTTGTTGCTCAAACGCTAGGGTTTAGTTTCTTTGATTCTATGTTTCTTGCTCTTGCTATGTCTATTACTAGTACAGTAGTAACTGTTAGAATCTTGGAAGAACTTGGGATGATTAAAGACAAGTCTACTACCTTGTTACTTGGAATAATTATTGTCGAAGATATTATAGCTATTAGCGCTCTTGCAGTTCTTCAATCGATAGCAGTAAGTCCTGCTGGTGAAGTATCTATTTTACAAATATCGATTTCAATAGGTATAGTAGGAGCATTCATTGCAAGTATACTAATTCTTGGCTCAAAGTTTATACCAAATGTAATCGACAAAATAGGAAAAAGTAACGATTATGCATTGCTGCTAATTGTTATTCTTGGATTGGCTTTTGGAATGTCATTTGTAGCTAAAGGACTTGGCTTATCTGTCGTTACAGGGGCCTTTTTAGCTGGTGTGTTGGTCGCTGAATCAAAAAGTGCTAACATAGCCAGAGTCATTACCATTCCATTAAGAGATGTATTTGCTGCAATATTCTTCATATCGATCGGGGCTTTAATGGATGTATCACTACTACCATCATTTATTGTTCCAGCACTGGTGCTTATTCTAACTTCATTTGTATCAAAGTTTTTAATAATTACGACTATCTTGGTCAAAGCAAGATATGATGGCATTATAGCATTAAGAACAGGTCTTGGAATGTCATCAGCAAGAGGTGAACTATCTCTTGCTGTTGTTAAAGGCGGTCAAGATGTTGGTGCTATCACATCCTCAGTATTTCCTTTAGTGGGTGTCGTAACTATTGTAACTACTTTTATGACTCCATATATTCTCAGATTTGGAAGCAAAGTAAGATTCTCATCTTCTTCTTCTTCTTCTTCTTCTTCCACTTGATTGAAAATGATAATAATATAGAAGGAAACGACTGTAGTAGCAGTACATATAGTAAGCGTCAATATATTTGATATAATGGGTGCAGTAGCAATGCACTTGTTCGTCTCCAGATATTATTTTCATGCAAAGCAAAGGGGAAGAAGCATATGTCGGTCGCAGAAATAACAATGACGATTGTTTCTCTTACGTTATTTTTTTTTGCAGCAGCATTTGCCAAGATAGGTGGCGGGTATTTAGTTTGGCTATAGATTCAATTACTTTGGATAATATTTAATCATATATGAAATAATGTCAAAATAACACAAATATCAAACATATTAACGCCTAAATATGTTCTAACTACAAT
>JAREAI010000293.1:0-3784 GCA_029240435.1 Nitrososphaeraceae archaeon
GACTGTGGTGTAAGTATAGAAGAGCAATTAGATATAGCTTTGAAGAAAGGCATAGAAGTCCTTTTTGTTACAAATCATAATACTCTAGATGGCTATCATCAGATACTTGAGTACCAGCAAAACCACGAGAAGTATAAGAATATCTTGATTTATCCGGCAGAAGAAATTACAATAGACAACCAAGGACATGTTTTAGCATACGGTCTGACTAGCGAAGTAAAAGCTGGAATGACTCTTGAAGAAACATTAGATGAAATCAAACGACAAGATGCAGTTTCCTGCGCTGCTCATCCCTTCGCAGTAACCAACGGTATTCGCGAAATGGCATCCCTGTGTGATCTTATTGAATCCTTTAACAGTAACAATATAGATCATTTTTCTAATATTGTTGCAGAGAGTTTCGCAAAGCATAAGAACATACCATCGATAGCAGGAAGTGATTCACATATTGCTCAAACTATCGGCAGATGTATAAATTCGGTGGAATCAGAGACAAACCTTGATAATATTTTGCAGTCCATGAGGCAGGGTAAATTAAAAATTATTAAAGCAAATTATACCTCAAAGGAGGAAGTCTACAAGCATGCATATTATATTCTGTCTAGTTCTAAAGAGTTGATTTTGGGCTATACATTGAAACATCATCCCAATGCTCATTGGGCTGCTAAGTGGGCTTTGGATTCTTATACTATGAATCCAGAGAGACGATTCTGGAGGGCCTTGGGCGCCTTTACATTGTACTTGACAAAACGAGCTTCTGAAAAAGTTAATGTTAAAGGACACAATCCTCAAGTATTTGAAAAAAGATCTTGGAGAACATTAATTTACATGAGCCTTGTTCCTTAACTGAATCTCGCGTTTTTTGTTCTTTCTGTCATCAATAATCCACTTTGTTACCAATATTATCCCGAAGATTGGAAAACTTGCTATAAATAAGTAAGGGAATGCCGCAGTATAGATTGATGGGTCAAATATACTCATATCATATGCTAATTGATACTTTAATAATAACATAATAACAAGTAAGTAGCTTTTGCAATAAAAATTATGACTTGGAAAATATGATATAGAATTTTGTTTGCTAAAACAATAGTGATTATCTATGGGAAGAGAAAAAAATTCAGTTTACCCATCATTTTTCGAGGACAGGAGTGGATGATGTTTAACTTGCTCTTAATAATTGGCAAGAAGATATAATGAGATCCATCTTCAAGGCATGTTTTAGCACTTGTAGCTGTCGGTAATCAAATTTATGTTATTGGCAGAGGACCAGAACCCAATATTACCGTATCCGCAACTAATCAGATTTTTCATGTTGGCACAGATGATCAGAAAATGATGATTGGTTCAAAGTTGATAAACATGAAAGAAATGATATTCGTTTTTGTAATCTTTGATCATATCTCAATAATACTGATAGCCGCGCAAAGTTAATTAGAAGCTGAACCAGAATTTCCTTTAGATAACTTGATGTATGATAAGAGCAAAGTTCAAGGCATCTTTGATAATATTATTTCACGTAAAGATAAAGTAATAACTGAAGAATCCGCCAAAGAGATTTTGTCTGAATATGAAATAAAGGTCCCAAGATATGCCTTAGTTAATGATGTCAATGAATCGATTAAAAAGGCAAACGAACTAGGATTCCCATTAGTGGCAAAAATAGTTTCTCCTCAAATTTTGCACAAAACTGACGTAGGTGGAATTCGAGTTGGTCTGAGCTCAGAAGAAGAGGTTCGTCAAACTTTCACTGACCTATATACCAGGCTGTCAAATCAGTATGAAGTTAAAGGTGTACTCCTTGAAAAAATGGTTCCACGGGGTATCGAACTGATTGTAGGTTTGCAAAATGATTCTCAGTTTGGACCGGTTATTATGGTTGGTCTAGGTGGCATTTACACGGAAATTTTCAAAGATGTAGTATTTAGGATTCTTCCTATAACCAATGCTGACGCGACTACTATGATCGAAGATCTGAGAGGAAAGCAAATATTGAAGGGTTTCAGAGGAGCCGAACCTATAAACTTAGAAATGCTCAGTGACGCACTCGTAAAGATCGGAAAACTTGGAACAGATATGGCAGCCTATTATGAAAGCATAGATTTCAATCCTGTTATAGCCTATCCTAACGACTATTATGTGGTTGACGCAAAGATAATCCTAAGAGAAAAGCCAAACCTTGAAGCAATTTCAAAGTCCCTTCCCGATTCAAGTTACATGGATTTATTCTTCAACGCGCGATCTGTGGCATTAATTGGTGCTTCTCCAGAAACAGGGAAGGTGGGGAATTCTGTCTTTGAGAGCTTGGTCAAACATGAATATAGAGGTAAAGTATTTCCAGTAAATGCTAAAGGATATCCAGAAATAATGGGTATTAAAGCTTATAGAAGCCTAGACGAGATAAACGAACCAATAGACGTTGTTGTTGTTACAGTTGATCTCAAATATGTTCCAGATCTTCTTAAGAGTTGCGGAAAAAAAAGCATTCATAACATGGTGATCATTTCCGGTGGAGGAAAAGAACTAGGCGGAGAACGTGCAGATATTGAACAGCAAATAAAGGAATTATCAAGCCAGTTAAAAGTTAGGATTATTGGACCTAATTGTATAGGCATATTTAATGGCGAGAACCGTTTGGACTGTGCTTTCCAAGGCCACCAAAGAATGCTAAGACCGAAGAATGGCGAGGTCGCTTTCCTTTCGCAGAGTGGGACTGTAGGCATTGCCTTCATGGAAACTTCCGATGCGTTTGGTATGAGTAAGTTGATCTCTTATGGAAATAGATCCGACGTGGATGAAGCAGATATGGTTTGGTACCTTTCAGAGGATCCTCAAACAAATGTAATAGGGTTGTATGTCGAGGGGCTCGGAGATGGTCGTAAATTCGTAAACACTGCAAAGAAAGTAATAAAAGAAAGGAACAAACCTATTGTCGTATTTAAGAATGGCAGGTCGGATAGAGGCGCTAAACAGGCAGCTTCACATACAGGTTCGCTCGGTGGTTCTTATAATATCGTCAAGGGTGCTTTTGACCAAATAGGTATTATTTCTGTCGATAGTTACGAAGAACTTACTGGTTCTCTTAAAGCTCTAACATGGCAGCCTATTCCGAAAGGTAATAGAGTTGCAATGGTAACAAATGGCGCTGGCCCTATTATAGCAGCTATTGACCACTTTGAAAGACTTGGATTGCAGCTTGCACAAATCAGTGAACAGACAATAAGATCCTTTAAGGATCATTATCCGGCAACGTATGTAATTGGTAATCCCTGCGATATTACGGGTTCCGCAAATTCTGATGATTATAAATATGCTATTCAGGCCTTCATGGATGATGAGAAGGTAGATATCATTATGCCCTGGTTTGTTTTTCAGGACGACCCTCTAGAAGAAACTATAGTTGATGTTCTCGCAGGATTCCAAAAGCAAAAGAGAAAACCCATACTAGTAGGCGCAATGGGAGGTCCTTTTACTCAACAGATATGCAAGAGAATAGAAGATGCCAACGTCCCTACCTATAACTCTGTAATTAGTTGGGTTACCGCGGCAGGGAGTCTGGCAAAATGGTCAAAGGTTAGAGGTCAAATATAAACGGCCTATCATCAGAAATTAACAAATGTTATTAGGTCACTTTCTAATTAGTTCTGGGGAAAAACTTATTATGCTTTTTAGCTAATTGTTAATATAGCAATGGAAACAGCACAACAAAGTCAAATTGTAACTATTACGCCAAAGGCAGCAGAGAAAGTTGTTGAATTTATGAAACAAGAAGGCAAGGATAATC
>JAREAI010000294.1:0-4070 GCA_029240435.1 Nitrososphaeraceae archaeon
CCATTGGTATGCGCAAGATCACTAATCTCTAGAATATTTTCCTCAAAAAGTCCAAGAGTGTTAGGATTTGTTAACATAACAAGTGCCACGTCATCTTTAAGTGATTCTTTGAATTTGTAAATGTCCATATTGCCACGTGAGTCGGAGGGGATAGTTATAGTTTCAAACTTACACATGGCGGCAGTTGCAGCGTTTGTGCCATGAGCAGAATCAGGAATAATTATCTTCTTTCTTTTTTCATTCTTTTGTTTATAGTAAGCCTTTGTCATCATAACACCTAAAAGTTCACCCTGTGCTCCAGCTGCAGGTTGCAATGAAAAAGCATCCATGCCTGTAATTTTCTTCAAGTCTTGCTCAAATTCCCACATTAATTGTAGTGATCCCTGAATACAACTTTCATGAGAAAGAGGGTGTAAATCCTTAAATCCATCTAGTCTTGCGATATCTTCGTTTATCTTAGGATTGTACTTCATTGTACAAGAACCTAATGGATAAAATCCAAGATCAACTCCAAAATTCATTCTTGATATGTTAGTCATGTCCTGTAGTCTGTTCTTCGTATTCGAATATTAGCTTCATTTTATTATTGTTGTCTCCTTTATTATTGAAACGTATGATTCTATATCTTGAACTGTATTCATTTCAGTACAGCATATTAATATTTTATCTTCAGCTAAATTAAGACCACCAAGAATTCCATTTTTGAGCAAGTTTGAAGAAATAGTTTCCAAAGACCCCGAAGGTGCCTTCATAATAAACTCATTGTAAAATGGTTTTTTGTTTAAAGCTTCAAAGCCAATGCTCTTCAATTTGTTGTGCAATAAGTGTGCTCTACTGTAAGAAAGTTTTGCAACATTGATTAATTCATTCCTGCCCATAAGTGCCAAATAAATAGTTGAAGCTATAGCCATCAGTGCAACATTTGTTGTTATATTGCTTGTAGCTCTTTCTCTTCTTATATGTTGTTCCCGCGCTTGAAAAGTCAGCACAAAGCCTTTATTTCCCTTTGAATCTGTAGTCATTCCGCAAATTCTTCCTGGAATTTTCTTTAATAAGAAGCTCTTGACTCCCAGAAATCCAAGGTATGGGCCTCCAAAGTTTACTGGAATACCAAAGGACTGTCCTTCACCGACTACTATATCTGCACCATAATTTCCTGGTGGTTCTAATATTGCAAGAGAGGTTGGCTCGACAACACAAGTAATAAAGAGTGCACCCACCTTATGTGCCTGTTCGGATATATACTGTAAATTCTCAATATTTCCATAGAAATCAGGGTTCTGAGCAATAATGCAAGCTGTGTTCTGATCAATCTCATTTACAATTTTGAGATCTGCCCCTTCACAATATGTTTTTAAAACTTCCAAATATCGAGGATTGAGCCCATTCTTTATAAAAACGCAATTCCTTCCATTATAAGATGAAGAGAGCAATACGGCTTCTGCCAAGGCAGATGAACCTTCATACATAGAAGCATTAGCTACATCCATGCCTGTAAGAAGACATATGAATGATTGGAATTCGTACATGGTATGTAGAGTTCCTTGGTTCATTTCTGCTTGGTATGGGGTATATCCTGTAAGGAATTCTCCCCTCATTAGCAAATGGTTTACTGCAGACGGAATATAATGGTTGTAAGATCCAGCCCCAATGAAGTATTTCATGATCTTATTCTTTTTTGATATATTTCTCATATGTTCCATGAGTTCAAGCTCGCTCATTGGCTCAGAGAGATCCAGTTTTTCATTAAGAGGCGGCTTTAAATCCATGATTAAATCATTTATCGATCTTACTCCAATTCGTTTTAACATCTCTTCTCTATCATTTTCAGTTATTGGTGAGTAATTCATTATGCTTGATATCTGCCTCCTCCTCTTTGATCTTCTTCTTCTCCCTCTTTCTCTTCTTCCATTTCACCAATGAACTTATTATATTGCTCATTTGTCATCAAACTGTTAAATTCCTCCATATTCGATGGTTTTACTTTTACGATCCAACCTAATTTATATGGAGACTGATTTATCCACTCAGGATGCTCAAGCAACTCCTCGTTAACCTCCACAACTTCCCCACTCATGGCACAATATATATCAGAAGAAGCCTTTACTGAATCAATTATAGCCATTGATTGCATATGTCTAAATATACTACCAACCTTAGGCAATTCTATGGAAACTATATCACCAAGTTGTCTCTGAGCAAAGTCTGAGATTCCCATAATAGCTATTCCTTCCTTGATTACAATCCATTCGTGTTCTTTTGTAAATCTTATATTCTCAATCACAAAGATCTATTTTTAATGTTGTACAAACCATAAAAAATTTTTTATTTTCGCTTATAGAATCGTGTACTACTAAGAACCTTTGCTTTATACAATTTACCGCCAATATTAATTTCAATTAATTGATTGGGCAAGACGTACATTGGTACAAAACAAAAGCCAATAGACTTTTTTAAAGTTGGTGAAAAACTTCCACTTGTCACAAAACCTATCTTTTGGCTATTCATTAATATTTCATTTCTATGTCTGGCTACCCTTTTTTCTAGAACCTCGAATCCAACAAGCTTTCTATTTATCTGCTGGGTTGTCAAAGCTTTTTTTCCAATGAACTCTTTCTTTTCAAGTTTTACTGTCCACTTAAGTGGGACCTCAAAAGGAGTAGTATTTTCATCTATGTCATTCCCATAAAGCATCAAACCAGCCTCTAGTCTGAGTGTATCTCTGGCTCCCAAACCAGCTGGTTTAATGTTAAATGTGGAACCTAACTGTATGAGCTTATCCCAAATGTCTATTTTTGAAGAATCAAAGAATAGCTCAAAACCATCTTCTCCTGTATAACCGGTCCTTGATATCATACATTCTATTCCAAAAATATTTGTAATAATAAGATCAAATGGTTTTAACTGATTCAGGTTTACATCAACCATTGCTGCTTTCTCTAGGAGATTTTGAGCAAGAGGACCCTGGAGTGCTAGAAGAGCAATTTTATCACTGACATCTTCAACAACAGTTGCTGATTTTGAATGCTTAATAATCCATTCTAAATCCTTTTCTCTATTTGAAGCATTAACTACAATAAGGAATTTTTCTCTATTAATCATGTATATGATTAAATCATCTATTATTCTACCGTTATCATAACATATAGGAGAATATAATGCCTTATGGTTGTTTAATTTTGAGACGTCATTAGTCACTAAAGTTTGTAGGCAATCATAAGCATCGGTGCCTTTAACTTCAAAACGACCCATGTGTGAGACATCAAATAAACTAACGTTTGTTCTAGTATTGAGATGCTCATTGATTATTCCAGAAGGATAGTGTAGAGGCATTTCCCATCCGTGAAAGTTTAGCATTTTTGCGCCAAAGGATCTATGAATATCATAAAAAGGTGTTTTCATTATAGGTAAGCCAACAAATATAATTGACGAATATTAACTCTTATTATTATGGATGTTGTAGTTGGTTAAAAGTACAAATGGAACTAATAAGAAAACCAGTGTGGCTTAGAGTAAGAGCTCCTGCAGGAGAAAATTATACAAAGGTTAAACAATCACTCAGGTCGCTAAACCTTCATACCGTTTGTGAAGAAGCAAGATGTCCTAATATATCAGAGTGCTGGGGAACAGGAACGGCTACAATTATGATCATGGGAGACATATGTAGTAGAGGATGTAGATTTTGTGCTATTAATAGCGGTAAACCAGTTTTGCTTGATGCAAGTGAACCCGAAAGAGTTGCTAAGGCAATTAAAGAATGGAGATTAAGATATGTAGTAATTACTTCTGTATGCAGAGATGATTTAGATGATGGAGGAGCAGAACACATAGCTAAGACAATCAAAGCAATAAAACTTTCATGCCCTACAATAATAGTAGAATCACTGATCCCAGACTTCAGGGGAGATGACGGCTCGATAAAAAAGATAGTTAAATCTAAACCGGAAGTCATAAGTCATAACATCGAAACCGTACCTAGACTTACTCCTAAAGTTAGAGATGCTAGAGCTTCATATGAACAATCACTTCTAGTTCTAAAAAAAATTAAGGATATTAATTCATTGATTTAT
>JAREAI010000051.1:0-11788 GCA_029240435.1 Nitrososphaeraceae archaeon
TATCACGCTAAGTTGTTCGCTAATACGTTCAATTGCAAGAAATGTTTGGTTGTCTATTAGAGCTAGCGATCTAAGTAATAGCAGGCTATATAGTAGCCTTCTGACTTTCTCTCTACATTGCTTTATCTGTCTATAGTAAGCACCAGAAGTCATATTCTTTGGTCGCTCAGCATTGTTTAATCTTTTAGAAATAATATCTATTTGTTTTTTAGTAAATAAAGAATTTACAATAATATGTGTATAAACATTATAAGAATTGGATTGAGTTTCTTTCATAAAAGCTATACAAATCTGTATAGCTAATAACTTTTAAAAACTTTCTGAAGTGTGATATTTATATATAATTAAGTAGAACAGATCAAATATATAAAAAATTATGCATATTATGGTATTATAAGTTATAGCGTTGTATAAAGTATATTCTTCAAATTATGAAATAATATATATGTATATTATTATTAAATAATTATAATAATATTAAAAAGTGTTTTTCTACTAATTTGCATTAGAGTATACTTATGTTTTACCTGTCATCTGCTTTGTATTTTGCCATATTTCTATACGAGTCTTCTAAAGTTAACGTTGATAAATTTCTTCGAGCCTGTAATTGTTCTTCAATGAACTAATGAGTAGCATCAATCAGCTTTCATCATCAAGTAAAATCAAACAGCTGATCGGATAGAATAATATTATAAGTTAATATTATAAGTATTAGAAGGAATAATCTATTGTGAGCAGTGAGAAGAATAATAAGGATCGAAAAGAAAATACCTCTACTAACGGAGTAACTCCTACAACTGGGACTACAAAAGAGGAAGAAGAAGAACTACCCTCAGTAATCAAGCCAGATACCACAGGTATCAATGAGGAGATTATGGTAATTACACCGCCACTGATCAAATATTCTAAGGTTGTGGTAGTGCGACCATCTTCCCAAGAAAAAAAGGAAGGAGAATCTGACCCAATCTCAGATAAGGCCAAAGGGATAAGTAAATCACTCAAACAGACGGTTTCTGCAGCAAGTGAAAAAGCAAAGCTTGACAATAATAATAATAATGTAGAAAAGGACAAGAAGGTAAATAAAACTGAAATTTCTTATAAACAGCCAGATAGAGAAGGTATCGGTGGACAAGACACAGCTGCTATTCCTGTTAATGAAGAGCGGTTCTCAATTTCAAAAGATACCGTTAGTGAAGATGTAAAGATAGAAAAAAGATGGATCAGCGCGACTAGAAAAGTTGAGATACCTGTACCATATGAAGAAGTATATGTCAATGATAAAGTGGTAAAATTATTTGATGAGAAAGATGATGACAATATACTATCAAAACTAAAAGATAAAATTCTAGACAGTATTGATAGGGATAAGAATAAGCAGCAGCAGACAATATCACAACAACAACAAAATGAACCAGGAGGAGAATTGATTCCATTGTTCGATGATAAAGACAATAATCAAATAACTGAAAAGGTAATTCCTATCTTAGGTGAGGAGATAGTGGTTAGTAGAAGGACAGTAAAAATAGGAGAAATAGTAATTAAAAAAAGAAGAGTCACTGACAATAAGAAAGTCCAGATAGACATTAAAAAGGAAAAGGTAATGTTAGAATATCCTGATGGAACTACAGAGCAAATAACAGCATAAATAGTTTATCGAGACAGAAATAGAAGAACATCACCACCAAATTAAAAACACAAAATCATAGGTAATATTCCTAAAAATTTAATTAACTTACTTGATTTTCGTTCAATCCAGTACTATATTTTCATTGACTAACTTTTGTTGTATGTCTTCTTTAATATTTCTATAAATATCCGTTATGTCTGAATTATTCGTCAGTAATTTATAGGACCCTATTGTGATGTAAACATAAATCGATAGCGATGATATATAACTATAATAAACAATCCAGAAATAATTTGAGACGAACTGTTGAAGATTATATTGTAAATGAACTTAGAAAGCATGGCACATTATGCTTTCCTCTTATAGACTCGGAAAACTTTTTAAATGCATCTTCAATCGCCAAAAAGGCTGAATTAATGGGCGCCTCTGGCATCTTGGTTGGTGGATCCTCAGCAGTCGATCAACTTGAATTGGCTGAGATAGTTTCAAGTATTAAATCACAAATTCAAATTCCAGTAATATTGTTTCCTGGAAATGTCACGGGAATATCGCCAAAAGCTGATGCTATACTCTTCAGTTCCCTACTTAATTCAGAGAATCCTTACTTTATTACAGAAGCACAGGCATTGGGAGCCCTTGCTGTAAAAAAATATGGAATTGAACCATTGCCAACTGGTTACTTGATTATTGGCGAGGGCACTACTGCATGGTTTGTCGGACAGGCTCGTGCCATTCCTTTCAATAAATCAGGAATAGCTAGTATGTATTCCCTGGCTGCTCAATATTTGGGCATGAGGTTTTTATATCTCGAGGCCGGTTCTGGTGCCGTACAGAATGTCTCACCCCAGATGGTATCAGCAGTAAGAAACCACTATGAAGGCATACTTATTGTAGGTGGTGGAATCCGTACCCCAGAAACAGCAAAGGAAATAGCTGATGCTGGGGCTGATGCTATTGTAATTGGGACAATGATTGAAAAAGAGGGAAATTGGGAAGATAGATTCTCCTCAATTATAAACGCAATAAGGAGATGATAATAACTACATCATGACAATCATAAGCGACGCAGAAATCCTTCTAAAGGAGGTTAATATGCCTGAGTATTACCTCAATTATCAACACGAAATTTTAAAGAATGTACAAAGAAACTTTGAATTGGCTACAAAAGCACGAAGGATGGGATTAGATGTTTCTGACAGAGTTGAGCCAAAGATTGCTTATGATCTAGCAGACAGAGTTGCAAAAATGCATAATATTGACATTGCCGACAGATTACGTGCCTTACTTTCACATACCACTAAAGAGAAGGCAACACTTAAAATTGCTGAGGAGATTGCTCTAGGAGAATATGGTATAGGCGACCTCAGAACTAGGCTGGATAATGCTGTTCGTGTTAGTCTAGCTGTAATGACAGAAGGTGTGACAGTTGCCCCATTGCAAGGAATTGCTGATGTGCAGTTAAAAAATAATGCAAACGGTAGTCAGTATCTCTCAGTATCTTTTGCCGGTCCTATAAGATCTGCGGGAGGGACTGAGGCTGCTCTTACTATGTTAATAGCAGACCATATAAGAAAAGTTGCTGGTGTAGATAAATACATTGCAAATTCATATGATGATGATGAAACAGGAAGATTTGTAGAAGAATTAAGAATCTATGAACACGAAGTTGGCAATTTTCAGTTCAAAATATTGGATGAAGATGTAGTTAAATGCATAACCAATTTACCGGTAGAGCTTGATGGTGTCGATACTGATCCAGTAGAAGTAGTAGGACATAGGGGGATGAATAGAATTTCTACCGATAGGGTACGTGGCGGTGCTCTCAGAGTAATGAACGACGGTCTAATAGGTCGAAGCAGAAAATTACTTAAACTTGTTGAAATACTTAAACTAGATGGATGGAATTGGCTCAATGATCTCAAAGGAGCAATTCAGACAGGAGATGACGATGCAGCTCATCATAGAATGTCTGAAGTGATTACTGGTAGACCCGTACTTTCGATGACTAAGAAAATCGGTGGCTTCAGATTAAGATACGGTCGATGTTGCAATACTGGTTTTGCAACTATTGGAATTCACCCTGTCGTGCCTATTTTGTTAAACCACGCCATTGTTGTAGGAACACAAATAAAAATGGATGTACCAGGAAAGGCATCAACTATAGCACTAGTAGATACAATTGAGCCTCCACTAGTTAGACTTGATGATGGCAGTGTAGTGCAAGTATCAAGTGTAGATCAGGCTACGAAGATTCGATCAAGAGTTGATAAAATACTTTATCTTGGTGATATTCTAATAAGTTATGGCGATTTCCTTGAAAATAATGCTCAACTGCTTTCTGCCAGTTATGTTGAAGAAATTTGGGCTTTACAATTGCATTCAAAATTGCTGACATTATCTCCTTCTTCTGACTTCCCGATGGGAGAAATAAATAACGAGAGGCTGATTCAACTATCAAAGGAACCGTTTACAATCTTTCCAACAGTTGAAGAGGCATTTGAAATCAGCAAAAAGTTTGATATTCCTCTTCATCCAAAATATTCATTTTATTGGGATTCTCTCAATATAGATGAGGTTTTATTGTTAAAGGAAAAATTTTGTATACAAAAGCAGCAAAATACTAGCGTAAGTAGTAGTAATATTTCTTCTGATACTTATTTGCTGCTTTCACTCGATAACGATCCAAAGATAAAAGATATCCTGGAACGACTCGGCGTAATTCATTCAGTCAAAAGTGGAGATAATAATACTATCGAGATCAATAGCCAAGATCAGTCTTATTCTTTGACTAGATTATTATTATTATCTTCCCAATCGGCTGCTGTAGAGAATATGGACATTACCAAAGGAATGTCCTTCTCCTCCTCATCATCATATGCTGCTAATAATATTGAAAAAAAAGATGCAAGTGAATATATATCCATAACGTCAGGAGTAGAAGTTAGGCCAAAATTTGCTTCATCAGTAGCAGTAAGGGTAGGACGTCCTGAAAAAGCTGCAGAGCGTAAAATGAAACCTCCAGTTCATGTGCTATTTCCTATAGGGTCCAAAGGTGGTGTAACACGTGATATTTTGAAAGCAGCAAATAATGAGTCTTTTTATGCTGAAATTTCAAATAGATTTTGTAATAATTGCAGACTTCCTTCACTTGGAATATACTGCCGCAATTGTAGAGCGCCTACTCCTCTTCGCAATCTGTGTATTCTTTGCAAGGAGCAGATTTTAGATGATGCTGACAACAGCTTGTGTCATAGCTGTGGTAAAGAGGGCAAAACTTACTCTCCAGTTAAATATCCGTTGAAAACAACAGTTGAAGCAGCGGAGCAAAAACTTGGCATCAAAGCAACTGAACCATTTAAAGGTGTCAAGGCTCTTATGAGCAAAGACAAAGCAACTGAGCCATTAGAAAAAGGGATATTGCGACAAAAGTACAGCCTCTATACTTTTAAAGATGGGACTATTAGATTTGACGCCACTAATGAGCCTTTGACCCACTTCAAACCAAACTGGATACAGACTAGTGTAGAAAAAATAAGAGAATTAGGTTATACTAGAGATTATAGTGGCAAGGATCTTACGTCATCTGACCAGTTAATCGAACTATTAATGCAAGACGTAATAATACCTTTGGATTCTGCTAAACATTTGCTCAATGTAGCAAAATTTGTTGATGAAGAACTTGTAAAATTATACGGACTTGAACCTTTTTACAATGCTTCCTCTGTAGAAGATCTTGTAGGACATTTGACAGTAGGACTGGCACCACATACTTCTGTAGGCATTATGGGAAGGATCATCGGCTTTACAAATTCCCAAGTCTGTTTGGCGTCTCCTGTTTGGCATTCTGCAAAACGCAGAGATTGCGATGGTGATGCAGACTCATTAATGTTACTAATGGATTCATTCCTTAACTTTTCGTACGATTTTTTACCAGATAAAATTGGCGGACTTATGGATGCACCACTACTGATTCAACCAATAGTATTGCCATATGAAGTTCAAAGACAGGCTCATAATATCGATATCACTTCGGTTTATCCACTCGAATTTTATGAAGCGACATGGAAACAGGCCAAAGCAGGAGACTTGTCTGACAAGATAGAATTGGTCAAAAATAGGATTGGAAATGAAAGCCAATTTTTCGGCTATGCCTTTACACATTTTACAGGTTTGTTAACAACCAATATTCAACGCAGTGCATACTCTAGACTCAATACTATGAATGAAAAATTAGAGATGCAGATCGCTACTGCAAAGTTAATCAATGCTGTCGATCCTGACGAAGTTGTATCAATGGTTCTTACGACACATATTTTACCAGATATTATGGGTAATATGCGCTCATATTCTTCCCAGGGCTTTAGATGTAGCAACTGTGGAGAAAAGTATCGCAGAATGCCTTTAATGGGAAGATGTATTGGATGTGGAAATGAATTGTTACAAACAGTCACACGAGGGTCGGTTGAAAAATACGTTGGCATAGCAACCAATATGTGCGACCAATTTAAAATCAGCGATTACTTACGTAGCAGAATCGAAACTTTAACGATGGAATTGAAATTAATCTTTAAGGAACAAAAGAAGGAGCAGTCTACTTTGACCGAATTCATGGGTTAATATTTTATTTGAAATTCTTTCCAATGAAATTATCAATTACCACCAAAGAATTTCTTGACTGATTCGCCGATTTGAGTAAAGAAATTTCCTATATTGTTGCTACTTGTTGGTTTATCGGTTGTTGTAGTCAAGGAGGTTTTATTGTCTGCATATAATGTTGTGTTTGTTGCTGTATTATTATCATCATTAATAATCTTCTGATCGACGATATGTGATGATGTGTTTTCAGTTGTATTAACTGTAGAAGAAATATTCTGCTCCTCAAATACTGCTGCTGTATCTTGTTTATCCATAGTGGCATTTTCTGTCCGAGATTTTTCCAACTCTTCTAACATGGAAGCATTGGGAATATCTGTACTAATATCGTCTAGAGTTAAAGCAATATTGTTTCCTGCCAATTTTTCTAATTCGTTTGTACTTCTTATGTCAGTTTTATTAACATCTGTAAGGTTTGTTACTGGAGTGATTCCGTTTTCAGATTGATTAACGATAACCGTGCTATTGACATTCTTTATCATATTTATTGTGTCATCCATCATCTTAGTAATTCTGTTGCCCATTATCATTCCAATTCTATCTTCAATAGTTATACTAGTAGTATTAGGAGCTTGACTTTCTGCATTTGTCATCAAAGAGACCGGGTCTAAAATTATTATGACTAAAGCTAATAATATAGAAACCATCAGGTTATTATTTATCATGTTGTGGTTTTTCTTTCATATTTTATTAAGCAATGTTGTTCATTTGTTCATCCTAAGGTGTTAACGACTGCAAACTATACAGTTGGTGAAGAACATAATCTCTCTCTCTCTCTTTTAGAATGCTGTTATTTAAAAAAATAACTTTGATAAATCTTTCTAACCACTATCTATAGGATGAATAAAAAAAATAATATAGTCACAGTCGCCATAGCTGTTATATCCATAGCAATAATAGTAAGTGGCTCGTTTGTTTCCTTAGCAAGTAGTCAATCTGAAAAGCCGCTTCCTGTACTGTTAATACATGGTTATGCTGAGGATGCTGCGATATGGAAAAAATGGGAAGATTTGCTCAAAAAAGATGGTATCCAATTCTTTACAATAACCTTCAAAGATTCTGACGATAAATGTGGGTCAGCAGAACAACACGCCAAAGAATTAGAGAAAAGGGTACAAGATGTAAAGCAGCAATCAGGCGCTCAAAAGATAAACATTGTAGGCCATAGTAAAGGTGGACTAGATGCTAGAGTATTCTTAGATATTACTGATACAATGGATGTTGCAAATTTTATAATGATTGGAACTCCTAACGCCGGTTCTCCAGCAGCAGAGACAAATGATGCCTGTGCACCAGCTATATTTGATTTAAGACCTGGAGCAAATGCAACCAAAGCTGTAATGAACCCAAATACCAAATACTATACCATTACTGGTGACTGGTTACCTGCAGTACAAGGAAACCCAGCTATTCCAGGACATGACGATGGTTTAGTACCTGTAGAGAGTGTTGAAACAGAAGGTTACTTCCAAAGTCTGGGTCGCACAGAACATGGACATGCAGAATTATTGCAAGAACAGGAATATAATATGGCGAAGGATGTATTACTTGGGAAAAGATAGACTTCTGAGGCAGTAGGGATATGAGCAAATAAAAAATTCTCTCTCTCTTATTTTATTTTTTTGGGTTTCTACACAATTATGTCTCAATAGACATTTGACTGAGCGGAGAATAATCACGAAGTGAATATGTCCTCTTTTATGTGTGATTTGCTGCTATTACTATTTACAGATCTGTAGGTTTGTTATTGTTGGCAGAGAAGTGAATACGTTAGTTTAATTATCCATTACACATCCTGTTAGCAGGGAAAATAACAATGAGCAAAGAACAAATCGATGCAACAATACAAATATCAAAATATATTATTGATTATCTGGAAAAGAATAAACCAGACGAACAAGCTGTCATTATTGCTCTTATTGGAGTATATTTTGGGTCAGTAGAGGCAGTAGTTAGAGATTATCGCAAGAATGGTTTGAGTGAAAATGATATTAATATATTTATTGATGATTCACTTAAACTCTTAGAGGAATCAAAACAAAAAATAATGGAACTAAAAGAAAAGAAAAGAAAAGAAAATTAGAAATGAATGAATAAATAAATAAAAAATGAAGATAATGTAATAGATGTTTCTTTTATATATATATATTGATATTATCAAGAGGCTTTAACAGTAGAGCAATATATGATAGACTACTAGAGTTTGATATGTCATCAAATGTCTTTTATACTTCCGGTATTATGATTTAGTAGAGAATTTGTATCAAAAAATTATTTTTTCGATATTTTAAATTGAATCTAAGGATGATAATAATAACAACAACAATTGCTGATCGAATGTTCATGTGTGTGTGCGCGCGCTGCAACCTATAGAACCATGAAAAAGCAGAGTTAAGCAGGACTTCTAAATCAATAATGCCACTTTCGCCTTTGCTTTACTGTATCATTTTTTACCATCACCAATAAGGCTTATATATTCATATGCACCAACAGCGTTGTCGAACGCATAGTGTACTTTTTGGAATTGTTTCCTAAAGTCAGCAACATCATTTCTTACAATAGCAGGATCCTGTTTCTCTACAATCACACGTTTTATGAAATTTGCAATCTCTTTCATTTCACTTTCTTTCATGCCAAGTCTAGTTGTTTCAGGAACACCTATTCTAACTCCGCTCGGATGCATATAATGCCTACCTGCTTTGATGTCTCCTGGTAGCAATTGTCTGTTTAAAATTATATTCGCCTTTTCCAGATCCTTCTCGACGGTACCCCCGTCATTGAACATTGAAACATCAACTGCAATTTGATGTGATGCAGTATATCCTCTTTTTTCACCTAGCACTCCAAATCCAAATTCAGCCAGGGCTTCAGCGAATGCCTTTGCATTTCTGATCACTTGTTTTGCATATTCCTTTCCAAACTCAAACGATTCTGCTAATGCAATAGCCTTGCCTGCAACATGATGTAGATGATGACTGCTAGTGTTGCCAGGAAAGATTGCTTTCTTGATTGCTTCTGAATATTTTTCAAATGATACAATAATTCCTCCCTGTGGTCCCCAGAGAGTTTTATGTGAGCTCATTGTCATGGAGTCTGCTCCTTCTTTTAATGGATCTTGAAATTCTCCTCCTGCAATCAGGCCTGCGACATGTGCTCCGTCATAATTAACATAAATGTTGTGATCATGCATAAAATCTGCCAGTTCTTTTACAGGATGAGGAAAAAGAAACAAACTGCCTCCAAACATTGCTATCTTTGGTGATTTTCCGTCATACGTCATATCCTGGATCTTCTTTTTTGTTGCATCCACATCTATTGTCATTTCTTCTTTTGAAAAGGGATAGTGTTCAATATTTAATCCATGTACAAGACCTGCAGTACCAAAATGCTCCTTCTTTCCATGGGAAATATGTCCTCCGCTTGGAATAGAAGCAGCCATCATATAGTCGCCCGGATTTGAGAATGCAGCGTAAATTGCTAGATTTGCAACGACACCTGACGTTGCCCTACAGTCGGCAAATTCTGCTCTAAAAACCTTTTTCGCTAAATCATTACAAATGATCTCAACCTGATCTATATAAGTACAGCCAGCGTAAACTCTCTCGCCGGGCCATCCTTCAGCGTATCTATTACCAAAGTCTGATATTATTGCTTCCCTTACCGCCGTGCTTGGTATGTTTTCACTTGCAATTAGAGGAATTGATTTATTAAACCATTTATGATGTTCTTTCATTAGTTGTATGACCTTATCATAGGATGTTTTAGCACTCATTTAGATTCACAATCTTGCCTTTCCTGTCCTAATTTAAAATATTGCATATAGACATCATTTGTGAGAATACAATATTACTATTATTACAGATATACCTAATTACTTTCTTCTTCTTCAAAGCTATCTAACCTAAGCTTAAACGCAAGCAAGTATACAATCTTAGTTTTCTTTTTTAATAATATTTCCCCATATGTATAAACAAATAAGATAATCGTAAATAGTTAACTAATGCAGGCAAATTGGTCCCCTGATACCAAAGATGAATACCAAATTAAAAGAATTTACGACCATTCTTATAGATTCAAATCACAGTGAACTAACACAGAATATGGATTATTTATAGCAAAGAGAGTATATCAAGAGAAGAAAAGACAATGAACCGTTTTGGTAACAATAGTGAAGAAGAATGGTCCAATGTAGAACATGCTCTGAGATATCTTAACAAAGCTGATAATATTCCACATCGAACAGAAGGTGAGGCTGTTTTACTTGACTATGTTCCAAAAGGTGCAGGAAGGATATTAGATCTTGGTACAGGAGACGGACGTTTGATTAGGCTACTTAAGATTGATAGACCCGAAATGGAAGCTGTAGCATTGGATACTTCTCCTGTAATGCTCAGAGCTGCAAGAAAACAGTTTGATAATGACCCTTCTATTAAAGTGATAGAACATGACCTGAATTTCCCTTTACCAAAGTCATTAGGCTATTTTGATGCGGTGGTCTCAAGCTTAGCTATCCATCATTTACCACATGAACGCAAGCGCTCGCTTTATAGAGAGGTATACAATATGCTTAAACCAGGTGGTGTATTCTGTAACCTTGATAATGTTGCATCACCTTCAATGGAACACCACATACGTTTTCTACACGCCATTGGTTTTACTCCAGAAACTGAGAGTAAATCAGACAAGTTATTATCGATGGAGACTCAGTTAGGCTGGCTTTGTGAAATAGGATTTGTAGATGTAGATTGCTATTGGAAATGGCTAGAGATGGCACTCTTGATGGGATATAAGCCATAGTATTATTTTTATTGCTATAGAAGTATGTATGTATGTATGTATGTATGTATGTATATATATATATATACAGAGAGATAGTATGTAAGGAACAAACAGAGGAGAGAGAGCACTTGATAGTTTATGTTGTAAGTAACAAGATTAAGCTTACAATTACCGCTCTGATGCAGAATCATAAGCATTTGTAGTCGCGCATGTAGGTAGTGATTTTCGTTCTTGTTCTTCTTTTAAAAAAATAATAATTCCTTTCCCTATAAGTAAGTTTCAGCTAAATAACCATTCTGACTGCAGAATATTTATGGCTTTATCAATTATGTCTTTTGCTGCTCTATACATAATGTTGTCCAATCTTGAAGTCATTATGCCTAATGCCCTAATTACAGATATTCTCAATTCATTTATATCAACAATCTCGCCTCTTGCAGCTTTGATAAGAGGAGAAAACTCTGCAGAAGCTCCTATCATTTGAAATATTTCAAGTTGTTTATTAACCTCAGCGTTGACAAATTGTAAGCCTATTTTGCTTTGCTTACCAATGGCAAGTGATTGTTCCTTAATATTTTGGATTGTCTGAATTGAGGCTTTTGATGCATCTTTGATTTGACTGTCTAGATTCTGTAAAAATGTCTGAATCGCTTTCATTGCTTCTCCAGATTGGAATTCTAGGAGATCGGATATTTTTCTTTGTTCCTCTCTTAAACCCTCTACCTTCTT